>QIJI01000498.1 GCA_003231795.1 Gammaproteobacteria bacterium | reverse complement strand
CAGTTGCCAGGCAATGGTGTCGCCAATACTGTGCTGTTGATGAAAAGGCGGGTTGAGCAGCACCAGATCACAACTGTCATCGTCGATTCCCTGTAATCCGGCCGTTACCCGAAATTCAGCATCACGCCGCAATGGAAAAGCCGTTTCAAAATTGGTACGCGCACTGGCAACCGCCATATGCGACTCGTCACAAAACAACAGCCTGGCCTGTGGATTCAACGCTGCGGCGACAATGCCAACCACCCCATTCCCGCAGGCCAGATCAACGATGCGATCATATCCGGGATCGGTGGGCATGTTCTCGATCAGGTTTCGGGTTCCCGGGTCCAGACGATCACGGCTGAACAAGTTGGCATGATTAATAATCCGGTAAACCCGATCCAGTTCCAGTTCATAGCTATCGGGGTATCGACTTTGACCCTCATTCAATGAGTGATCGCGCTCAACCAGAATCAGGCGCGCCTTTTTGCGCGCGCGAGTCGTTGTTGCAGAACCCAGAATAGACTCAAATAACTTCAGCGTGGAGCTATGGATATGTCGCGTCATTCCAGCGGCAATCACATGACTTCCAGGTTGAAGTAAGCCACGAATTTCATATAACTGATGCTCGAGCAAAGCCGTTATCCTGGGAATCTTTATCAATACAAAATCCACCGCTGACGCCGGGAAATTGATTCCGGGGTTGGTTTCTACCCGTTCGGGAACGATTCCATTTCGTTGTAAATTATCACGCAAAGCCGTTTGTGCCAGACAGGAGTCATTCCAGGTATAAACCGGGTAACCGGAGAGCGCCACGCCGAGCGCTCCAAAGGCGTCGTTCAATATCAAAATCCGCGAATCACGGGTCAGCGCCTGTAAATCATCCAGATAGCCGAGCAGGAATTCATCCGCGGCGTCCCAGGCTTGCAGCTGATCGTTTCGTGGGCATCGCTCAAGTTGAAACTTGCCCTGCGGGGTCAGCAGATTCCTGTGCGATTCCAGCACAAGCGGCTCATTCATCTGAATTATTCTCGATTAGCCACAAAAGGCATTAACAGCATACCTGGAAGACGATCAACCTGTGAAGGATCACGATACTCCGCCAAACCAATAGTCATATTATCGTGACCGGATTGTGGCTGGTCAATATAGGTTCTGAATAAGCGATCCCAGATCGACAGGTTAAAACCGTAATTGCTGTTGGTTTCCCGGAATTCGATCGAATGATGCACGCGATGCATATCCGGCGTCACCACAAGGCCGCGCACCCAGGACTCGACCCGTGCGGGTAAACTGATATTAGAGTGATTAAAAACAGCCATCGCATTCAGGACTATTTCAAAAATCAGCACCGCGATCACAGCGGGTCCGAGCAATACAATGATCATGCCCTTGAACAGCATCGAAAGTACAATTTCGAGCGTATGGAATCGAAATCCGGTTGTCAGATCGAAATCAAGATCGGCATGATGGACGCGATGCAATCGCCACAGCCAGGGCAACCGGTGCATCAGCCAGTGTTGCAACCATATCGCAAGATCCAGCAAAATTAGCGCAATGACAATCTCGCTCCAACCAGGCATTTCAAACTGATTCAGCAAACCCCAGTCGCGGGTATTGACAGCCAGCGCCATTCCGACCGCTGCCGCCGGAAACAACAGGCGCAAGAGCAAGCTGTTTAAAAGAAACAGTCCAATATTATTGCCCCAACGCTGCAATCGGGACAGGGTCAATGTTCTTCTCGGCGCGATCACTTCCCAGCACATCATGGCAACAAAAATCAACGCAAATACGCTACCGCGAATTAATGCCTCGTTCGCCAGCACCCATTGTTCTAAATCTATAATTGAATTCATGGTCGATATTTTCAGGCTTTTTCGACCACATTAACAGACATATCGACCGGGAAAACGAGTGTTCGACCACCAGGTTCATTATCTTTGCGCTGATGGTGTATCGGGCGTTAACTGAGTAAGCGCAAAAAATCTGCTTGTTCGAAATGATGCAAAATGGTTTCTACGTCCGGTCCAGGCGATCGATCCTGATCCAGGGGCGCGATGTGGCCACTGAAATATTCCGCCACCGCAACCACACCATCACCAGCTTTTTCTCCTCGTTGCGCCAACGCAACCAATCCTGCGAGTAATTCATAAGCCAGCAAACCACGCGTCAGAGTCGCCATTTCATAAAGTCTGCTTATTGCCGGAATCGCCATCGACATATAGTCCTCCTGCCCGGCAGAAGTTTCCCCCGTGAACAGTGATACCGGTTGTGCCAGCACTCGCAATCGGGCCGACAGATCGATGCAGGCTTTATGCGCTACCACCAGACCTGCATCCAGCCCGGGACGTGCCGCCAGTTGCGGGTTGAGCCCTGTATTGTCGGCACTGAGCAAACGATGCAGACGGCGTTCGCTGAGACTGCCAACATGCGCCAGCGCCAGCGCCACCTGTTCGACCTGGTTAACCAGATGCTGATTATGAAACCCGCCCACCGAAAGCAATCGATCACCGTCCATCAGCGGGTTATCGCTGAAATCGAGCAGGCAATTTTCAATTTTACGTTTCATCAGGTCCAGCGCATCGAACATCGCACCGTGTACCTGTGGAATCACCCGATAGGATATAGCTGCCTGCAATTTGTACGCCTGGATCTGACTATGATTCAAATGCTGACGAAGTACTTCGACGGTTCTCGCTACGCCCACTTCGCTGGACACAATTGCTACCGCCGGATCGATCGCATCTTTGGGGGCAGCCATGCCTTCAAGCGATACCGCCGCAACCAGATTGGCAAGCTGCAATAATTGTTTCAGTTGGTAAAAAGCATCTGTCGCCAATGCAGGTGCGCCACAGATTCCGTTAATCAGCGCGAGGCCTTCCCTGTCGGATAACAACACTGGCGTCAACCCTTTGGCCTCCAATGCTTCATTCGCAGCCTGTCTTTGATCATCGGGGCCGTAAACAAAGCCCTCTCCAATCAGGGTTTGAAAAGCATGAGTATTGGCTGTCGCATCGGCTGCCATACCATGGCCCAGTGAAGGCACCCAGGGGGTGAAGTCATGGTTCAGACAATCCACCAGAGCACAACATAAGGCACTGCTGACTCCGGCCCGTCCGGATAAAAAATTCACCAACCGTATCAACAACATAGCTCGCCCAACCGCCCTGCTGAAGGGCTCGCCAATCGCCGCCGCGCGCGCGCGCAGCATATTGGCCGGTAGTTCGGTCCTTGCCTCGTCATCGAGCGGTGTATTAACCAGTTTGCCGAGCCCGGTGGTTACGCCATAACAAGGAACGCCGCGCTCGATCAAATCCAGAAAATGTCGGCGTGACTCATCCACCTGCAACAGTAATTTCGGGCCAATTTCAAGCGGCACATTCTGATAAGCGATACGATACAGATTGATCCAGTTAATATCACCGGGTTGCGAAATTTTAATCATGCGTAGGGTAGCTCATGACCGATGCCGAGACGCTC
>QIJI01000114.1 GCA_003231795.1 Gammaproteobacteria bacterium | reverse complement strand
CTATCTTTTTACCGGGCGCGTTAGCGACCAACATCATTTTCGACTGAATCGCGGCACGATCAGCGGAACCGGCAGCCTGCATAGCGAGCACCAAAAGCGCCGCTGCATCATAGGATTCAGGCACAAACGGCCCATCGCTGGCAACCCCCATACTGCTAGCAAATTTGGCGAAAGCATCGGCACCAGTTGCACCACCTGGCAGTGTCGCAATTGATCCATCAAGATCAGACCCTATCGTGGCGAGCAGTGATTCACCCACCATTCCATCAGCCATCACAAAACTCTCAAACGCATCGGCGTCGATTGATGCCTGAATAATCCCTTTACCACCCTGGTCAACATACCCGAACACCACCAGATACCTTGACCCGGATGCCGACAGAGCACCGACCTCGGCAGAATAATCAGCCTTGCCGTCTTCGTGCGCCGCGGTGATCGAAACCTTGCCTCCCACCGCCTTGAACGCAGTAGTAAATGAATCCGACAATCCCTTGCCATAATCGTTATTAGTATAAGTCACCGCGACTTCATCAATGCCTCGACTCTGTAACACTTCGGCCAGCACCTGCCCCTGGCGTGCATCCGAAGCTGCGGTGCGATAAAACAGGCCCTTGTCATCAATCGATGACAACGCAGGCGAAGTGACCGATGGTGAAACCATGACCACGCCATTTGGAATTGCAACATTGTTGGCAATCGCGCTGGTGACGCCCGAACAATCAGCACCCACAATGGCGGCAACACCATCTGCTGTAATCAGACGTTCGGCGGTAGACGTTGCGGCAGCCGCATCGATACAGGTAGAATCACCGCGCACACTGACGACCGTTTTACCACCCAGTAAATTCCCTGAGCTGGACACTTCTGACAAAGCCAATTCAGCACCTGCGGCCATTGCCGGAGCCAACGATTCGAATGGACCTGTAAATCCAAGAATAATTCCAATTTTAATTTCCTGGGCAACAAGCGGGGTGGACAATGCCAGCAAACTGGTTGCTACTAGCAATTTATTCATTACGCACTCACTCTGGTTTATTGATCGCGGGACTTATTGGCTATCCCGTCTATATCGCGCAATATTATCACTGTTTTTGGGCACTTGCATTGTGACTGATTAACGATTATCTCGGGTTGGCACGTAGTTTTACTGGCGTTTTCCACCGAATTCAGGCATTTTTCACTGTTTTGGCAAAGGCTGCATCAGATATAGACCCTGGCTACCCAGACTTCCTTATGATTAACGACAGGCTACCTTCCAGTTGGCGCGATTTCCCGATTCAACAGCAGCCATCTTATCCCGATCAGGAACAACTGCATCAGGTTGAAGCGCAGTTACAATCGATGCCACCGCTGGTATTTGCACAGGAAATTCGTGACCTCAAGCAACATCTTGCCGAGGTAGTCAATGGCCGCGGATTTCTACTGCAAGGTGGCGACTGTGCCGAATCGTTCAACCAGTTCGGAGCGGACAAAATCCGCGACACCTTCAAGGTATTGCTGCAAATGGCAGTCGTGCTGACTTTCGCCGGGCGCAGACCGGTAACCAAGATAGCGCGCATGGCCGGACAATTTGCCAAACCCAGGTCGGCTGATTTCGAAGACGTAAACGGCCAGTCATTAGCCAGCTTTCGCGGTGACATAATCAATTCAGCCGGAACCGACCCCGCAGACCGGATTCCGGATCCACAGCGTATGCTGCAGGCTTATCATCAAAGCGCATCGACATTGAATTTGCTGCGTGCTTTCGCCCAGGGAGGGCTCGCTGACCTGCATCAGGTACATCGCTGGAATACCAGCTTTGTCGAGGCCAGCCCGAGCCGAGAGCGCTATCAGATAATGTCCGATCGCATCGAGGATGCGCTTGCATTCATGGAAGTTTGCGGAGTCACTTCACAAAGTGCCCCGTCAATTCGTGAAACTCAATTGTTCACTTCGCACGAAGCGCTTTTGTTGAACTATGAAGAAGCCCTGTCTCGGATCGATTCCTTCACCGGGCTTTGTTACAACTGTTCAGCGCACTTCGTCTGGATTGGGGAACGCACGCGTCAGCTTGATCATGCCCATGTCGAATTTTTCAAACATATTGAGAATCCGATCGGTGTAAAAATCGGGCCTGCCACACGTGCCGACGATCTGATTCGATTAATCGACGCCCTGAACCCCGAAAATGAAGCCGGTCGATTGACTTTGATCACGCGTATGGGAGCCGATACGCTAGCCGATGTTTTGCCTGGGTTAATCCGGGCAGTACAAAAAGAAGGGCGCCAGGTCCTGTGGTCGTCAGATCCGATGCATGGCAATACGGTTAAATCGAATAGCGGCTACAAGACCCGCCAGTTCGATCAGATATTACGCGAGCTTCACCAGTTCTTTGCAGTCCATCGCGCCGAAGGCAGCTACCCGGGTGGAATTCATCTGGAAATGACCGGAGAACATGTCACCGAATGCACCGGTGGTGCTTATCCAATTTCGGATTCGGATCTGGCAACCCGTTATCTGACCAGTTGCGATCCCAGGTTGAACGCAAATCAGGTGCTTGATCTGGCGTATTTAATTGCTGACGCGTTGCGCGATGTACAAGTAGAACCTGACAAGGTTTAAAAATTATTTAAGGACACTAACATGACTGAACCATCTTCAAGCAAACTTGCACAGGTGCTGCAGGCAGGTCAATTTGCGATGACGGCCGAGACTTCACCACCGGATTCCGCCTCACCCGAGGTAGTAATGAAAAGAGTGAGCTGCCTGAAAGGCGTTGCCGATGCGGTAAATGTAACCGATGGCGCCAGCGCCCGAGTGCATATGTCTGCGTTGGCAACGGCAGCTATCCTGGCACGCGAAGGCATCGAGCCCGTATTGCAAATGACCACCAGAGATCGTAACCGCCTTGCGCTTCAGGGCGATGCGCTGGGTGCGGCTGCGCTGGGCATTCACAATGTATTATGTCTGACCGGTGACAAGATGAGCGCCGGCGATCAACCCGAGGCTGCCGAAGTGTTTGAAATAGACAGTGGTCTGTTAATGCGGCAAATGCGCGACATGCGCGATCAGGGTAGCTACCCGTCGGGTCGCAGTATTGAACCGCCCCCCAGTCTGTTTCTCGGTGCTGCCGAAATGCCGGCCGAGCCGGGCGATAACTGGCCTGCGGCAAGATTGCAGGCCAAGATTGATAACGGCACCCAGTTTTTCCAGACCCAGTACTGTTTCGATCTCGACAAGGTCAAACGATATTGCGGGGGGTTGGTAGACGCTGGATTTACCGAAAAAGCCTGGTTTCTCATCGGTATCGGCCCGTTGGCCTCAGCCAAATCGGCTCGCTGGATGAACGAAAACCTTTTCGGGGTCCATGTTCCCGATTCAATTATTAACCGGCTTGATGGCGCTTCCGACCAGAAAGCCGAAGGTCGCGCAATTTGCGCTGAACTGTTGCAGCGTTTTGCTGAAATCGAAGGTTGCGCCGGCGCTCATTT
>QIJI01000224.1 GCA_003231795.1 Gammaproteobacteria bacterium | reverse complement strand
TTCCAGAGAAAAAGCTTGATTCGGAGTCGCTGCTGCTTCGGGCATAGCGCAGAGTATCGCAAAGAGACGGAGCGTGATCTAGCGTTGACTAAAATATTTACTTATAGGGATTGGTAATAATTTATCAGGATTTCGGCAACCTCGGGTCGCGAAAATTCTTTCGGCGGAGCACAACCCTCGCTTAACATTTCGCGCACACGGGTCCCGGACAACAGCACAAAATCTTCTTTGCTGTGATTCGGAGCTTCGTTCATCATCACTACGCGATTCAGTTTTTTCGACCAGGCGGTATGGTCGGCGCGAAAAATTTCGATTTCGAGAGCGCCTGCGGGGACCTCTTCGTCGAAAATAGTTTGCGCGTCGAAGGCGCCGTAATAGTCTCCGACACCGGCGTGATCGCGACCGATAATGAAATGGCTGGCGCCCATGTTCTGACGAAAATAGGCATGCAGTACCGCTTCGCGAGGACCGGCATAAAGCATGTCAAAACCGTAACCGGTGACAATTGCACTGTTTTCTGCGAAGTAGAGTTCGACCATGGTGCGGATCGCATTGTCGCGTACGTCGGCCGGAATATCACCCGGTTTGAGCTTGCCCAGTAGCATGTGAATGACGAGGCCATCGCAGTTGAGCCTGTCCATTGCCATGTGGCAAAGTTCCTCATGCGCCAGGTGCATCGGGTTGCGCGTTTGAAAGGCAACTACTCGCTCCCAGCCGAGTTGTTCGATCGCATCACGAATCTGGACTGCGGTTCTGAAGGTGTTGGCAAATTCGGTATCGAAATAACTGAAATTGAGCACCTCGATCGGCCCGCTGATTGCATGGCGTCCCTGGCTGTTAAAAGCTGCCACCCCGGGGTGTTGGCTATCATCGGTTCGATAGACCTTCGCGGTCATGGTGGCCATTTGCTCATCGCTGACCACTTCGATAGCGTTCACCTGCTTCACCTGCTGGATTGCAATTACCGGGTTACCTTCGACATTGGGATCGCGTAGTGCAATGCGTTCGGCGCCTTTTATTTCGGCAAGCTCGGGCACAAGATTCAATACCGGTACCGGAAAAAATCGGCCATCGGTTGTATGCATGGTTTCGGCCACATTGATCGCGTCGGCCCGGTTCATGTATCCCGGCAGTGGTGAAAAATATCCGCCACCCAGCATGACTGCGTTGGCTGCGGTTGCCGAACTGACCAGTAGAGACGGCAGCTGGTTCGCTTCCTGAAGAAGCGACTCGCGCTCACTTTGGTTATCGACGAATAACGGAACTAGCTGGTCGGAACCAATCGGTTTTATCATGATTATTTAACCCGATGCCCGGCACTCGGCCAGGGCGGTTGTCAATTGTTCAAGACGCCGAAGTATACTGTCGCCAACTGAAATTGCATCTATTCCTGCGGTATCTGCCTGGGGAACAATTTTAAATATTTTCATATGATATTTGTCGGACAGATTTAGGGCCAGTTTCGATGGTTCGGGTTCGGCGGTCATCAAACAACGAATGCGGTTATCGCGAATGTAGGTTTCGATTCGGCCGAGATCACCGAGACCGCCGTAGTCGTCTTGGCGGTTGTGCACCGAGATCACCGGATCGAGTCCGAAATCTCGCGTAAACTGCCCCAGAAATGCGTGATCCGTGATAAACCCGGGGATTTCAGCATCGAGCTGGATTTTGGTTTCCTGTCGCCAGTTGGTCAGCCTGGTTAGCAACTTGCGCGCGTTGCTGCTATAGCTCGACTGATTATCGGGGTCGAGCTGTATCAGGCTAACCAGGATCAATTCGATGGCTTTTTGAGTCAATCTCGGTGAGTACCAGATGTGCCCATCCAGCCGATCCGGCGCCAGCCTGGGTAACAATTCCAGCGACAGTGTCGATCGTGGCAGAATATCCGCCAAGCGGCTGAATCCGCTTTCAAAATTTCGATCGATCCAGATGACCAGGTCTGCCCGCTGCAGCAAGCGCATATGCGATGGTCTGAATGCAAAATGGTGCGGCGACGCAGTGCCGCGGATAATCAGATCGGGAACTGCAACTCCGGACATGATGCTGCTGGTTATTTCATGCAGTGGCGCAATCGAAGTGACCACTCGGGGTGCGGCTTGCGCGGAAGTACCGAACAGGCAGAAAAGCAGGAAGATAAGTCGCATTCAGGAAAGATACTGGGCGGGTTGGTTTGGTTACGTTATAATATAACATTATGAAATCTAAAACACTGTCCAATATTGCCTTTCGGCGCCATGATCATCGCCGTTGCCAGCAATTTCTGCTGGCGGAAGCCGATCAGCATTGCCACAGCCTCAATTTGCGACTGACCTCACGCCGACGCCAGGTACTTGAAATATTGCTCGGCAGTCATCAGCCGATGGGAGCTTACGATATCCTCGCCGAACTCAATCGGGTCGACCGGGCCGAACGCATTGCGCCACCCATTGTTTATCGTGCGCTCGACTTTTTGCTACAGCAGGGGCTGATTCACCGGATCGAAAGTCGTAATGCGTTTATTTCCTGCGTTCAACCGGGGCATCAATGCGCTGCGCAGTTTCTGATTTGTCGGGATTGCGAGCAGGTCGCCGAGCTGGAAACCCATGAGCAGGAGCTGCTCGCCGAAGCCGATAGCCTGGGGTTTGCGGTCGATCACTCGATCATCGAAATTACCGGGGTTTGTGCACAGTGCCAAAAAGATGGCTGAGAAAGATGGTGGATAAAGATGGCGAATGAAATATTACTGCGTGCGCGAAATATCAGATACTCACAGGGCGGACGTGTCATTCTGGATAACATCAGCTTTGAGCTGAAGCGAGCACAAATCACGACCATTATTGGTCCTAATGGTGCCGGTAAATCGACTTTGACCAATATTGTTAACGGCTTGATCGGGCAGTTCGACGGTGAAATCGAACGATCGCCCGACTTGCGAATCGGCTATCTGCCGCAAAAAGTCTATGTCAATACGCTGATGCCGCTGAGTGTCGAGCGGCTGTTACAGCTCACCCAATTGTCCAGCGACGATGAAATCGATCATGCCCTGTCACAAACAGAGGTAGGTTACCTGAAACATCGGCAAGTCCGTTCGCTGTCTGAGGGAGAATTGAAACGCGTGCTACTGGCGCGCACGACATTGGGGAGTCCTGAGTTACTGGTACTGGACGAGCCGACCGCCGGGGTTGATGTTACTGGCGAAGTAAAAATGTATGAGCTGATAGGCGAGTTGCGCGATCGCTTGAAATGCGCGGTTTTGCTGGTTTCGCATGATCTTCATCTGGTGATGTCGCGGACCGATCAGGTGTTGTGTCTGAATCAGCATCTTTGTTGTTCAGGATTGCCAGAATCGGTGAGTCAGCATCCCGAATATCTGGCCCTGTTCGGGCAGCAGGCTTCCGACTCGATTGCAATATATGCCCATCACCACGACCATGTGCACGACGTCTCGGGCGAGCATGAGGACCATCATCATGCTTGAATGGCTCGATGATTTTCTGCTCCGCAGTATTGTCGCCGGTCTGATCATGGTGAGTATTGCCGCACCGATGGGCTGCCTGATGGTATGGCAACGACTGGCATTTCTGAGCGATACCTTGGGCCATGCGGCGGTCCTTGGGGTTGGCATTGGGCTCGCTTTCCAGACCAAACCAATTTTCGGCGTTCTGGCCGTGGTTTTGTTGATTGTGTTTTCGCTGAGTCGGGTCACCAGTTTTAACAATGCGTTATCGGAGACTACGCTTGCGATCATTTCGCACACCGGGCTGGCCGGCGGTATCATCCTGGTGGGAACCCTGCCGGCACAAACGGTGAATATCGAAGCGATTCTGTTTGGCGATATGCTCGCAATCACCCTGTCAGATCTGGCAACTCTGTTTATTACCACGCTGATATTATTTGCAGGCCTTGCCGTTAACTGGCGCGCATTTGTCGCTGTGTCGGTGAGTCGTGAGATTGCACAGGCCGAGGGTATCGAAGTTCGAAAAATGCAGTTTTTAATGTACACCATGATTGCATTGCTGGTAGCCATCATGATGAAAGTCATGGGTGTTTTACTGATTGCAGCGATGCTGGTGATTCCCA
Organism: Gammaproteobacteria bacterium; assembly: GCA_003231795.1. GTDB lineage: Bacteria > Pseudomonadota > Gammaproteobacteria. The sequence continues at coordinate 3,295 of QIJI01000224.1, read as the reverse complement.
CTACCAGCGCGCGCCTGTTCAGCCGAAGTCCCGAGCAAATGGTTTTGATCAGTGGGCTGTATGGACTGGCGGCGCTTGCCGGCGGTATCGCCAGTTCGTTTCAATTCGACTGGCAGACAGGCCCCGCCATTGTTGTCAGCGCAACGCTGTTTCTGTTGCTCACCCTCGCAATAACCAGACTTAGGAGCCTCTGATCAATTCATCCAGAATTAATCAGAGGCCCCCAATTAACCCTGATGGGATTGTAAATTAGTTCTCTGGAACCTATTTTAAAATCAAACGGTTAAAGGCATTGACACGGTTAAAGGCATTGACCTGCACCAGTCGAGCCGCTAGAATTCGGTCCCTTTTTAAGTATCGCTTCGGAGTCACATTAATGTACGCTGTCATCGCCACTGGCGGAAAACAGTATCGGGTTACCAAGGGTGAAATTCTGCGCGTCGAAAAACTGGCGGGCGAAGAAGGTTCATCGATTAAACTTGATCGGGTATTAATGGTCGGCGAAGGCGACAAAGTGTCGGTTGGGACGCCTGTTCTGGAAAAGGCAACTGTTACCGCTACCATCAAATCACATGGTCGTGGTGAAAAGGTCGGAATCGTAAAATTTCGTCGTCGCAAGCACTCGCGTACTCAGATGGGGCACCGTCAGAGCTACACGGAAATCGAAGTTACAGAGATCAAGGCATAAGTCATGGCACATAAAAAAGCGGCGGGCAGTACCCGCAATGGTCGCGATTCAGAATCCAAACGGCTCGGCGTGAAGAAGTTCGGCGGCGAAGTCGTCATTCCCGGCAATATCCTGGTACGCCAACGCGGTACCAAGTTCCACCCCGGTGACAATGTCGGTCTTGGTAAAGACCACACGCTTTACGCCAAGGCAGAAGGCAAGGTCGAGTTCCGGGTCAAAGGCCGTTATAACCGCACTTTCGTGAATGTCGTAAACTAGATCAAAGACCGACAGACCAGATTATCGAAAAGCCCCGTCTGACGGGGCTTTTTTTTACCCCGATGGTATTATTCCGCGATGAAATTCATAGACGAAGCTAATATCTACGTAAAAGCCGGCAATGGCGGTAACGGCATTGTCAGTTTTCGTCGTGAAAAGTATATTCCGATGGGTGGTCCTGATGGTGGGGACGGTGGTGATGGTGGCTCGGTATATGTGGTTGGATCGAACGATTTAAATACACTTTCCGATTTCCGGCATACGCGTCGCTTTGTCGCCAAACGCGGAGCCAACGGTCAGGGCAAGAATAAAACCGGTGCCATGGGATCGGACCTTACGATGGAGGTGCCATTGGGTACCATCATCACCACGCGAGACCAGGGTGAGTTGATAGCCGATGTTGCCAGCCTTTCGGATCCGATACTGATTGCGCGTGGTGGCTTTCATGGCCTCGGCAATACGCGTTATAAAAGCTCGACCAACCGATCACCGCGGCAATGCTCGACGGGTAGTGCCGGAGAAGAATTTGATCTCAAGCTGGAATTGAAGGTCATCGCCGATGTTGGTTTGCTCGGCATGCCTAATGCTGGCAAATCAACCCTGATTCGATCAGTATCAGCAGCGCGACCCAAAGTCGCGGATTATCCGTTTACTACCCTGCACCCGAATCTTGGCGTTGTCAGTGTGGCAAAACATCGCAGTTTCGTAGTCGCCGATATTCCGGGGTTGATCGAAGGAGCCGCTGACGGGGTTGGTCTCGGCATTCAATTTCTGAAACATTTGCAGCGTACCGGCCTGCTGCTGCATATAATCGATGTGATGCCGGGGGAAAGCGAGGACGTTCCGGTGCTTTCGGCGCAGAAAATTTTGAATGAGCTGAAACGATACGACGAGTCCCTGTTTCAGAAACCGCGCTGGTTGGTGCTGAACAAACTTGACCTGGTAGCGGAGTCGGAGCGTGGTTCGCTAGTCGATGAAATAGTAGCCGGACTCAAATGGAAAGGACCGGTGTATTCGATAAGCGCGATAAACGGCGAAGGTACTGATGTTTTGTGTCATGACATCATGACTTTCCTGGAAAGCAATGAATCCGAGTAAAAAAATTGTCGTAAAGATCGGTTCCGCGTTAATTACCGCGGGCGGCAAGGGGCTGGACCGCGAAATGATTGCCAACTGGGCCAACCAGATGGCCGACCTGCGCAAGCAGGGTTGTGAAGTGGTACTAGTGTCATCGGGTTCCATCGCCGAAGGCATCACCCGCCTCGGATTAAAGTCGAGACCGAACAATATTTCCGAACTGCAGGCGACTGCGGCGGTCGGGCAAATGGGTCTGGTGCAAGCCTACGAAGCCTGTTTCCAGTCGCATGGAATCCATAGCGCGCAAATACTGTTAACGCATGCCGATTTATCTGATCGTCGACGCTATCTTAATGCCCGTACCACGCTGCGCACACTGCTCGAATTTGGCGCAGTGCCGGTAGTGAACGAGAACGACAGTGTTTCCAATGAAAAAATTCGTTTCGGTGACAACGATACACTCGGTGCGATGGTCGCTAATCTGGTGGAAGCCGACTTACTCATCATTTTGACCGATCAGGAGGGACTCTTTGACGCCAATCCTGCCGAGTATCCCGACGCCAAGCTGATTCGGCATGCGGATGCACAAGACCCGAAGTTGTCAGAATATGCCGGACCAAGCTCGGGACATCTCGGGCGCGGCGGAATGGAAACCAAGGTCAGCGCGGCGCGCCTGGCGGCCCGCTCCGGAACCCATACCGTTATTGTTTCGGGCCGGGTTGAAAACGTTATTACGCGGGTTGCAAAGGGTGAATCAATTGGCAGTTTTCTCGAAGCCAGCGAAGGACATCTGGCTGCGCGAAAGCAGTGGCTCGCGGGTCACATGGCCTGTACTGGAGAACTCAGCCTCGATCAAGGCGCGGTGAGCGTATTGCGCAATAAAAATGCCAGCCTTTTACCGATTGGCGTAAAAGCGGTTAGCGGCGTATTTAACCGCGGGGAAGTAGTCGCCTGCCTGGCGCCGGATGGTAGTGAAATTGCCCGGGGGCTGGTTAACTACCCGTCGGACGAGTGCAAACAGATTATCGGCAAAGCGAGTAACCAGATCCCGAATATTCTCGGCTACTTGAGTGATCCCGAGCTAATCAACCGTGAAAACCTGATTTTAATGGAGTCCTGAATTATGCCCCGTAAGGTATTCGCCTTCGCTGCCAGTAGCAGCATTAATTCAATTAACAAGCAACTCGTTACTTATGCTGCGAGTCTGCTGAATGATGCACAAGTTGAAATTCTCGATTTGAATGATTACGAAATGCCCCTGTTCAGTGTTGA
>QIJI01000218.1 GCA_003231795.1 Gammaproteobacteria bacterium | reverse complement strand
TTATGGGTACTATTTGGTTCCTGGTTGTTGTCGCTCGAATACCTCGATTATCCGATGGGAAATCACGACATTATATTTTCCGAGCAAAAAACCAGACTGAAGCAACGGCGCGGCCTGGCGCTGGGATTTGGTGGAGCCGTAATGATTATGACCAGTATTCCGATCGTTAACTTTTTCACCATGCCGGTCGCAGTCGCAGGCGCAACCGTATTGTGGGTGCAACACCTCCAACATAGTGGTCGAACAACTAACCCGGAAATTTCATAAATTTGCACGAAGATCGCGCAGAACATTGATTTCACAAGGAAATTTCCGAAGAAGTCTCGTATCAATGATTCCGGGCGACTGAGGAAATATTCCTTGTGGAATCAATAGGCAAGCGAGATCGGGCATAATTTATGAATTTTCCGGGTTAGGTTCTCCAATTCTAATGAAATCACCATCAGTTGCGCACAGCCTGAATCATATTTTCACCTTGCGTAAACGCAGGGCGTTCGTGATGACCGACACTGAACTCAAACTCATCGCCGCGGCAGCAATCATCGGCGATAGCAGTATTCCGAACAGCGGATAGAGCACACCTGCGGCAACCGGGACACCGAGCGAGTTATAAATAAAAGCGAAGAACAGATTCTGACGAATATTGCGCATCGTGGCCTGGCTCAAACGTCTGGCACGAATGATGCCGCGCAGGTCTCCTTTTACCAGAGTCACGCCGGCACTTTCTATGGCTACGTCGGTGCCGGTGCCCATCGCGATGCCGACATGCGCTTGCGCCAGTGCCGGTGCATCGTTAATACCGTCACCAGCCATTGCAACAATATGGCCCTCGGCTTGTAGTTTTTTGACGATATTTGCTTTTTGATCTGGCGAAACATCGGCTTCGACACGGTCAATGTTCAATTTACCGGCGACGGCGTTCGCGGTGGCCAGGTTATCGCCAGTTAACATTACGATGCTGATCCCCGCGGCGTGCAGTTCACGGATGGCTTCAGGCGTGGATTGCTTGATCGGGTCGGCGACGCTGATCAAGCCTGCGGCTTTGCCGTCGATTGCGACCAGCATCACAGTTTGTCCCTCACCACGGGCGGCATCGGCATCCTGCGACAATTGTTGCGCATCGACATCAAGTGCCTGCATCAACTTGAGATTGCCCAGCGCAACCGAGTGCCCGTCGACAGTACCGGTGACGCCTTGCCCGGTGACCGAATCAAACTTGTCGGTGCTGACGAGGTTGATTGATCTTTCCTCGGCGCCCTTCACAATGGCTTCGGCCAGCGGGTGTTCACTGGCGCGCTCAAGGCTTGCGGCGAGCTGCAGCACCGTGGTTTCATCGAAGCTAGCGACGGCTGTTACCGAGATCAGACGTGGTTTGCCTTCGGTCAGGGTGCCGGTTTTATCCACCACCAAAGTATCCGCTTTCTCCATGATCTCGAGTGCCTCGGCATTCTTGATCAATACGCCGATGGTAGCACCCTTGCCCGTTCCAACCATGATGGACATGGGTGTTGCCAGACCCAGCGCGCAGGGACAGGCAATGATCAACACCGCGACTGCATTTATGATCGCATAGGCGAGTCGTGGTTCAGGCCCTACCAGGCCCCAGATAATCATGGTCGCGATGGCAATCAGCACCACCGCCGGTACAAAATAGCCCGCCACCATGTCTGCCAGCCTCTGGATTGGCGCACGGGTACGTTGAGCCTCGCTGACCATGGTTACAATTTGAGCCAACAGCGTATCGGCGCCCACCTTTTCGGCGCGCATCAGCAGGCTGCCGGTGCCGTTTACGGTTGCCCCGATCAGGGTGTCTCCATCGCCCTTTTCTACCGGTATCGACTCGCCGGTGACCATCGATTCATCCACGGCGCTGGCTCCACTGGTAACGACTCCATCGACGGGTACTTTTTCCCCGGGTCGGACGCGCAGGATATCGCCGGGCAAGACCTGGTCCAGAGGGATGTCTTCCTCGTTGCCATCATCGCGCACAATTCGGGCTGTGTTCGGGGCCAGTCCGAGTAATAGTTTGATCGCGGCATTGGTGTGGCTACGTGCCCGCAATTCCATTACCTGCCCCAGCAGCACCAGCGCGGTGATCACTGCCGCTGCCTCGAAGTAGACCGCAACGGTGCCGTCGGAATGCAACATGTCGATCGGGTAAATTCCCGGGAACAGCATTGCGACTACGCTATAGCTCCACGCTACTCCGACACCGATTGCGATCAGCGTGAACATATTGAGATTCCAGCTCTTCACCGATTGCCAGCCACGCACGAAAAATGGCAACCCGCACCACAGCACGACCGGCGTGGCCAATACAAATTCGATCCATTGCACTTTTTGCATCGTCAATCCGTCCGGCAGGATTGCGGGTGCCAGATCGGCAATCATGGCCAGAAGAAATACCGGCAATGTCAGCACGACGCTGATCCAGAAGCGTCGACTCATGTCGACTAGCTCTTCATTTTTTTCCTCGACTTCGATAGTACGAGACTCCAGTGCCATGCCGCATTTGGGGCACGAACCGGGTTCGTCCTGTATGACCTCGGGATGCATGGGACAGGTGTATTCTGTTCGGGTATTCAAAACCGGAGTGCCCGAGACCTCAAGCGCCATACCGCAAATCGGACAACTGCCCGGATGGTCTTGCTCGATTTCGGGGTCCATCGGACAAATGTACAAAGCCCCGGCTATGGGCTCTGCATTGGCCGCTGCCAACTGGGCCTCGCCGCTTAAATATCCAGCCGGGTCAGCGCTGAATTTTTGCTCGCATCCCTGGCAACAAAAATAGTATTCGATATTTTCAAAGAGGCAGGAATGTTCACTATCAGGTGAAACCTTCATACCGCAGACTGGGTCTGTGTCGGGGCTGTTAGCTTGCAGGATATTGTTCATAATTTACTCTAGTGCTGTTTCAAGGTGATATTGACGCCTTTGTGCTTCGGTATTGAGGTCGAAAGACTCGATCAGGTGGCAAACGCTGTTACCGTCGGGTATTCCGTTTGGCATCGATTTCCACTGTGTCAATGCCTGTTCCATCCGCATCTGCATTTTTTGCATTTCCTCAATCCTGAAGCGATTTTCTTCGATATGATCCTGGATGATGCGCCGTACATCTTCGCAGGGCGATTCGCCGTGTTCCGCGTGCCGGGTTATCTCCCTGATTTCATTCAACGTGAAACCAAGCTGTTTGGCCATGCGAATAAATCGCAGTCGATTTGCTTCCTGGGATGAAAATAGCCGGTATCCGTTTTCTTGCTGTGCCGCCGGTTCAATCAGACCGATACGGGTGTAATAACGCACTACGTGAGCGGGCGCGTTGGCCTGAATCGCAAGTTCGTTGACGGTTAGCATTTTGTTACCTCTTTTCTGGCGATTGACGTGATAGCCTATAACCTGTGTGTAACATACAGGTCAAACACAAATTTATCGATACCTTAAGTAGTGTCTGTCCATAAACAGACGATTATGGATCGAAACAAGTTTTCGCCGCGATC
>QIJI01000245.1 GCA_003231795.1 Gammaproteobacteria bacterium | reverse complement strand
AATGGCGGAGAGCGAGGGATTCGAACCCCCGGACCCTTTCGGGTCAACGGTTTTCAAGACCGCCGCTTTCGGCCGCTCAGCCAGCTCTCCATTAAATCCATGTAACACGTGTGAAACGCTGGCGTATTATAATGATTTAGCGGGCAGAGTCATTATCAAAAATGGATAAATACGGCTTGAAATCGCACCTTTTCACCTTATATATACATAATTGAAGATGCATGAATGGTATATGTATTCGCCCCGGAAAAGCTTGATATCCACGGGCGCGGAACTTAAAATGACGTGCATCGGTCGAAAGACTTATTGAAACTTGGAGATAGTAATGGAATTAAATACTGCTGTAGCACGCCCAACTGAAGCGATCCTGCAGACCAACAAACTGATCAGGAATACCTATACCCTGCTCTCGATGACGCTGATTTTCAGCGGAGTCATGGCATTTGTCAGTATTTTGATGCAGGTATCATCTGGCGTTGCACTCGCGTCTTCGCTGATTGCTATCGGCTTGCTCTGGTTTGTTTTGCCAAAAACTCAGAAATCGGCGGCAGGCATACCTGTTATCTTTGGCATTACCGGTATGCTGGGTTTTGGACTCGGCCCGATGCTGAGCTACTACATGAATGTCAATCCAAGCATTGTCATGCTTGCCATGGGTGGAACCGGTGCAATTTTCCTGGGCCTTTCCGGGTATGCACTGACTACACGTAAAGACTTCAGTTTTCTGGGTGGGTTTATTTTCGTCGGCATGCTGGTCGCGATTGGCGCCATGCTGCTGAATCTGTTTCTGGGAGCCATGCTGCTGAATCTGTTTCTGGGAATCCCGGCCCTTGCGCTGGCAGTGAGCGCTGTTGTAATCATGATCATGAGCGGTTTTATTCTGTATCAAACCTCGGCCATGATCAATGGTGGCGAAACCAACTATATCGCTGCCACGGCAGGTTTGTTTATTTCGATCCTGAATATATTCACCAGCTTGCTACATATTCTGGGTGCATTCGGCAGAGATTAAATTTACTGATTTTGATAGCCTAAATAAGCCCCTTTCTGAGGGGCTTATTTTTTAACCCGGACAATTAATAAACTGCTGTGACGATTGCGCCGGTCGAATTCTCCGTAAAATCTAAGAACTAGCAAGGGCACGTGCATGTTTATGAATTGCTCGGGTCAGGGGTAATCAAATATTATGGATTGGTTAAAAATTGTATCCGGATTGTTTCTGGTCGCAATGTTCTTCATGATCTTGCCGTCTGCGAAACGGATGATGAAAGAATCACCCAAGGGTAGCGCCAGCGACTGGATGGGTTATATTCTGCCGATGGCAGCAGTAGTTTTATTCATTATTGTTCTGATCTCGCTGGTTTAACCAAACCATTTCAGCGAACCTAAGGTCGTCGGGAACCGTGATCTTTACATTCAACAGGCTACCGGCCACTATTTTCGGGGCATAGCCCGCAATTTCAATTGCCGTCGCATCGTCGGTAATTTCGATATTGTCGTCAATTACCTTTTTGAGGGCATTCAGCAGTGGCTGTAGATGGAACACCTGCGGCGTCATCGCTCGCCACAACCGGTTACGGGCCACAGTAGAAACAATTTCCATATCATCGCCCTGCAATTTCAGGGTATCCGCAACCGGTGTCGCCAGAATCGCGCCCGCTTCATGGCGTCGCGCAGCAGCGATCACCTGGTCCAGGTTTTGATGACTGACGACGGGTCTTGCGGCATCGTGTACCAGCGCAATCGCATCGTTACCGAGCCGGTATTGCAATGTTGTGAGGCCGTTATAAACGGAATGATGCCGCTGTTCACCGCCCGATGCAATGAAGATGGTTTTTTCAGACTCGTATTCGAGCTTGTCCCAGGCAGTGTCGTCGTCACGCAGAATTAGTACGGCTCCATCAATTTGGGGATGCGAAAGTAATCGATCAAGGCAGTGCTCGATTACGGTTTTGCCCTGGAAGCTCAGATACTGTTTGGCCGTACCGGCTTGCATGCGGCTACCACTACCGGCAGCCGGAATTACGGCCCACACGGGAAGGCTACTGCTCATCGGTATCATGCCCATTGGGGATTAACTGGATAAAAGTTTCGCCCTGTTTGACCATGCCGAGATCATTACGTGCTTTTTCTTCGAAAGCGTCGAGACCGTTTTGCAGATCAAGTACCTGGGCTTCAAGAATTTTATTGCGTCCTTCAAGCTCGCGCAGCTTAACTTTTTGCAGTTCCAACTCGCGTGATAACTGTACCACTTCGGAGAGACTGCCATCACCGAACCACAACCTGTACTGCAAGCCTATTAATAATACAACCAGGACTGTGATCAAAATTTTCATCGGGTCATCGACGCGGGACTCTACAGGTTTTTAATGGCAGCGCGACCAGGGTAGCGGGCGGCCGTGCCCAGTTGTGATTCGATTCGCAACAGTTGATTGTACTTCGCCACTCGGTCCGAACGCGACAATGAGCCGGTTTTGATTTGCCCTGCCGAAGTTGCCACCGCCAGGTCTGCAATGGTCACATCTTCAGTTTCGCCAGATCGATGTGAAATGACATTGGTATATCCAGCGTCATGCGCCATCGAAATCGCATCAAGGGTTTCGCTCAGGGTTCCAATCTGATTCAACTTTATCAGAATAGAATTGGCAATTCCCTGCTCAATTCCACGAGACAGTATGTTGGTATTGGTGACGAACAAATCGTCCCCGACCAGTTGAATCTTGTCACCCAGTTGGGCGGTCAGTACCGCCCAGCCTTCCCAGTCGCTTTCATCCATGCCATCTTCAATGCTGATAATCGGATACTGGTCAACCCAGTTTGACAGATACTCGGTAAAACCTTGCGCATCAAAAGATCGATTCTCGGATGCCAGCAGATACTGACCAGACTCGTAAAATTCAGAGCTGGCAACATCAAGACCCAGACAGATGTCGTCACCAGCGCGGAACCCGGCAAGTTCGATCGCTTTCAGAATGACTTCGATGGCTTCTTCGTTGGATGACAGGTCCGGGGCGAATCCGCCCTCGTCTCCAACGGCCGTATTCATGCCTTTTGCGGCAAGCACCGACTTCAGCGCGTGGAATATTTCAGCACCGTAGCGTAATGCTTCGCTGAAGCTGGGTGCGCCAACCGGCAAAACCATGAATTCCTGTAAATCGACACTGTTATCAGCGTGGGCACCGCCGTTGATGATGTTCATCATCGGTACCGGTAGCAAGTTAGCCTGTTCGCCGCCGAGGTAGCGATACAGGGGTTGCCCTGCTTCGATTGCGGCAGCCTTGGCGTTGGCCAGCGAAACAGCGAGTAACGCATTGGCACCCAGGTTGCTTTTGTTATCCGTACCGTCCAGGTCAATCATGGCCTGATCGAGTCCGCTCTGATCACTGCTATCACGGCCCACTGCAATTTCGGCTAGTTGTTGGTTAATGTGCCCCACCGCTTTGGTAACGCCTTTACCGAGATAACGGTGCTTGTCACCATCGCGTAACTCGATCGCCTCGCGTACGCCGGTAGAGGCGCCCGAAGGTGCAGCCGCACGTCCCATGACACCACTGGAAAGTGTTACTTCAGCTTCCACGGTTGGATTACCACGCGAGTCGAGAATCTCCCGACCTACGATTTGAGCGATTTGGGGCATGTTAACTCCGTAGTTTAAATTGGTGAAGCTCTGAATAAGTCATTCCCGGCGATTCAATGTATTGCTCAAGTCGGGACAAGCTCTGACTTAATCAGAGGTTCCCTGGCTGCTTTGCAGTAGCTCGGTTTCGTGCAAAGTAGCTGCCTTGGTGACCTGATCCAGTTGAATCAATACCTCCAGCAACGAACGCATTTTATCCAGTGGCCAGGCGTTAGGGCCATCACTAAGCGCTTTGGCCGGATCGGGATGAGTCTCCATGAATAATCCCGACACGCCTGCGGCGACTGCCGCTCGCGCCAACACCGGAACAAACTCGCGTTGGCCGCCGGATGTACTGCCCTGCCCGCCGGGTAATTGTACCGAATGGGTCCCGTCGAATACGACCGGGCAGCCGGTCTGGCGCATTACCGCCAGCGAGCGCATATCTGACACCAGATTATTGTAACCAAAGCTGGCACCGCGTTCACAAACCATGATTTGCCGATTACCGGTTTCCTGCGCTTTATTAACAACCTGCTGCATATCCCAGGGTGAAAGGAATTGTCCCTTTTTTATGTTGACCGGTTTTTGCTGCGACGACACATTTTGTATGAAATTGGTCTGTCTGCACAAAAAAGCCGGGGTTTGCAAGACATCGACAACGCTGGCGACTTCGTTTAGCGGGGTATCTT
>QIJI01000426.1 GCA_003231795.1 Gammaproteobacteria bacterium | reverse complement strand
CCTTTTATAGCCTTGAACAGGCAGACGATGTAAAATCGCGTGTTCCGGAAAAGTGGGATGCTTTTGCCGCAGAAGCGATGAATGTCAATCCGGTGCAACAGCAAGTGGGATTGCTGAAATAGAGAGATTTATTGGGCCGTCGCCAAGCGGTAAGGCACCAGGTTTTGATCCTGGCATGCGTTGGTTCGAATCCAGCCGGCCCAGCCAAATTTTTAAAAACGAGAGAACCCGATGGTGGGTAGTGTAGCCACGAGTGACTTGATGGTGTTCACCGGGAATGCAAATCCCGGTTTGGCAAAAAAGATTGTCCAGTACCTGGATATTCCCCTCGGTATAGCGTCGGTGGGTGAGTTCAGTGATGGTGAGATTTCAGTCGAGATTGGCGAGAACGTACGCGGCAAGGATGTTTTTATCATTCAGCCGACCTGCGCTCCGACCAATGACAATCTGATGGAATTAATGGTGATGATCGATGCCATCAAACGCGCGTCTTCGGAGCGAGTCACCGCGGTAATACCCTATTACGGGTATGCGCGGCAGGACCGCAGGGTTCGCTCACAGCGAGTGCCGATTACCGCCAAGGTGGTCGCCAATATGCTGACCAGTGTCGGTGTTGATCGGGTTCTGACGATTGATTTGCATGCCGACCAGATCCAGGGCTTTTTTGAATGCCTGGTGGATAACGTCTACGCGTCGCCGATATTGATGGGCGACATCTGGAAACAGAAATATCCGGATATGATCGTGGTGTCCCCCGATGTGGGTGGTGTGGTTCGTGCGAGAGCGATCGCGAAGCAACTTGATGATGCTGATCTGGCGATCATCGACAAACGTCGCCCGCAGGCTAACCAGGCGCAGGTGATGAATATTATCGGCGAAGTCGAAGGCAAGACCTGTATTATTGTCGACGATATGGTGGATACCGCCGGCACCTTGTGCAAGGCGGCCGATGCCCTTAAGGAGCACGGTGCTAAAGGTGTGTTTGCCTATTGTACTCACCCGGTGTTATCGGGAAAGGCAATCGAGAATGTAGAAAAATCCACCATGAATGAGTTGGTGGTGACCGATACGATACCGCTTTCGGAAGAGGCAGCAGCCTGTACCCGGATTCGGCAGGTGTCGGTGTCTGGATTGCTGGCGGAAACGATTCGCCGCATCCATTCTGAAGAATCAGTTAGTTCGCTGTACATGGATTAATGTTCAGCGGCTGACGATAACCGCGTTGGCGGTTTATGTGTCCTGTCTGGTCGCAAGACAGGTTTCCGTCCGAGGACGGTTTTTTTATTTGGAGTACAGTAATGTCAGACAATATTCATCTGATTGCTGAACCAAGATCCGATTCAGGGAAAGGTGCGAGCCGCCGCCTGAGACACCAGGGTCTGGTACCGGCAATCGTATATGGCGGGGATATCGAACCCACCAATATCAGCATCAAGCACAATCAATTTATTCATCAGCTTGAAAACGACGCGATTTACACGCAGATCATTGAACTACAAATCGGTGATAACACCGAAGAAGTCATTTTGCGTGATTTACAGCGCCACCCATACAAAAACAAACTCATGCATGCCGATTTTTTCCGTTTCGACAAGAAAAAGACGATCAACATTGTGGTACCGATTCATGTTCTCAATGGAGAAGACTGTGTCGGTGTCAAACTGGATGGCGGTATGGTGACGCAGACTATTACGGAAATCGAAATCATTGCATTGCCGAAAGATATTCCAGAATATCTTGAAATTGACATCGAGAATCTGCATCTCGGCGAAACGCTGCACTTGACCGATCTGAAAACACCGAAGGATGTTGAGCTATCGGCATTCATGTACATCGAAGAAAGCGAGTACGATGAGCATGACCTCGGTATAGTTTCCGTGGTCAAGACACGCGCTGAAGAAATCATCGACGACGAAGCACCTGAAGCGCCTGACGGTGAAGTGGCAGAAGGTGAAGAAGGCGAAGGCGATTCCGACGCTGATGCGGGCGAAGGCGATAGCTCTACCGAAGAGTAAGTGGATTCGTGGCTGCGTTAACCGCGAATATTCGTTTAATAGTCGGCCTCGGTAATCCCGGGGCCGATTACGTTGACACGCGCCACAATGCCGGTTTTTGGCTGGTCGACCTGCTTGCCGCCGACCAGTCGGCGGGTTTTCACTTCGAAAAACGCGACAATGCGGAAGAATGCAAATTCAAAACGGCAGGTAAGGACATTTATCTGCAAAAACCGCTGACCTTTATGAATCGCAGTGGTCAGGCGGTTGCATCATTGGCGCGCTATTACAAGATCAAGGTCGAAGAAATCCTGGTGTTACACGATGAGCTTGATTTGCCGGCCGGCACCAACCGGATCAAACACGGTGGTGGTCATGGCGGGCATAACGGGCTGCGCGACATTATCAATCACTTTGGCAGTCGTGAGTTTTCCCGGGTTCGAATCGGCATTGGTCATCCGGGTGATAGCAGTCAAGTCATCAATTACGTGCTGCACAAACCGTCAACTACTGATTTGAACGCTATCGAAAACGCCAATCGCGATACCCTGGGGGTAATGCCGCTAGTGTATGAAGGGCGAATTGACAAGGCCATGCAAGCCTTGCATACCTGAGATGAGACAGCAGTATGGGATTTAAATGTGGCATTGTGGGTTTACCGAACGTCGGCAAATCGACTCTTTTTAATTCACTCACCAAAGCGGGAATCGCGGCGGAAAATTACCCCTTTTGCACCATTGACCCGAACGTTGGTGTAGTCGAGGTACCCGACCCGAGACTGCAACAAATCAGCGCGATCGTAAATCCGAAAAAAACCATCCCGACAACGATGGAATTTGTCGACATTGCCGGTCTGGTTGCCGGCGCGTCGAAAGGAGAGGGCCTCGGTAACCAGTTTCTCGGTCACATTCGTGAAACCGATGCGATTGCTCAGGTGGTGCGCTGTTTCGAAGATGACGATATCGTGCATGTCAGCAACAAGATCGATCCACTGTCTGACATCGAAATTATCAATACCGAATTGCTGCTGGCTGATATGGAATCGATTGCCCGGCAAACCGATCGCGCGGCTAAAATGGCCAAATCCAATGACAAGGAAGCCAAAGCAAAATACGAATTCATGCTGGCAGTACAGGCGCATGTTGAAGACGGTCGGCAGGCGCGCAGTTTCGGAGTTAGCGATCAGCAACGCCCCTGGTTGAAAGAGCTGCATTTGATCACCGCCAAACCGGTTCTTTATATTGCCAATGTGTCTGAAGATGGCTTCAGCAATAATCCCCACCTGGACGTGGTGACCGAGTACGCCATCAGTGAGAAGGCTGAGGTTGTTGCCGTTTGTGCTGCAATCGAAGCGGATATTGCTGAACTTGATACCGAAGAAGCGAAAGAATTCCTGGCCGAGATGGGTCTTGAAGAACCCGGACTGAACCGGGTGATACATGCGGGTTATGAATTATTGCACTTGCAAACTTACTTTACCGCTGGCCCGCAGGAGGCGCGTGCCTGGACCATTCGAGTTGGCGATACCGCGCCC
>QIJI01000272.1 GCA_003231795.1 Gammaproteobacteria bacterium | reverse complement strand
GGAAACTGAACCAACGTCCCTGGACAGATTCGGTTTCGGTGCGTCGTATCTGGCCCGACAAGTTACGAGTGACTATCGTGGAAAAGACACCCGTGGCTCGCTGGGATGATCAACATCTATTGAGCGACAAGGCCAGTGTTTTCCCCGCGGATGCGGCCAAATTCGAATTTCTACCACTGGTAAACGGGTCCAATCATCAATCTGCCTGGATACTAAACCAGTTTTATCAGCTACAGGCGCGCTTCAACGAGGTCGACGAGCAACTGGTCGCTTTGCGTGTGGATAGCCGCGGTGCACTCGATGCCGAGTTGATCAACGGCCTGAAAATAAAATTTGGCCGGGTCGATATCAATCGCAAGATGGATCGCCTGGTGAACATTTATAACCAGCAGATATTTCCGCGACGCGAACAGATTCAGCAGCTTGATTTACGTTACAGCAACGGCTTTGCGGTGGCGTGGAAGAAAGAAGCTCTGCAGCGGCAGGACAAAGCATCAATCTGGAGTAACAGTAATGTCTAAAAAGACAGGTGGGAATTTAATCGTCGGACTTGATATCGGGACCTCGAAGGTGGTCGCGATCGTCGGCGAGGTCACTGTCGAAGGCGACATCGATATCATCGGAATTGGTACCCAACCGTCGCGCGGGCTGAAGAAAGGCGTGGTGGTTAATATCGAGTCTACGGTGCAGTCGATCCAGCGCGCGGTGGAAGAGGCTGAGTTGATGGCCGGCTGCCAGATACGATCGGTTTATGCCGGAATTGCCGGTAGTCATATCCGCAGTATTAACTCTCACGGTATCGTCGCGATCAAGGATAAAGAAGTGACCGGGGCGGATGTGGCGCGGGTAATCGATGCCGCCAAGGCGGTGGCAATTCCGGCTGATCAGCGAATATTGCATGTCTTGCCCCAGGAATTCGTGATCGATAGCTCGGAAGGGATACGCGACCCGATCAGTATGTCCGGGGTACGCCTCGAAGCCAAGGTGCATCTGGTTACTGGTGCAGTCAGTGCGGCGCAGAACATTATTAAATGTGTTCGTCGTTGTGGCCTGGAAGTTGACGACATCATTCTGGAACAACTCGCCTCGGCCTGTTCGGTACTGACCGATGATGAAAAGGAGCTCGGTGTGTGTCTAGTTGATATTGGTGGTGGTACTACCGATATCGCGGTTTTCTCCGATGGCGCGATCCGTCATACCGCAGTTATTCCTATCGCCGGGGATCAGGTTACCAACGACATTGCGGTCGCACTACGCACGCCGACACAATATGCCAACGACCTGAAAGTCAAATATGCCTGTGCACTGCGCCAGCTTGCTAGTGAAGACGAAACAATCGAAGTGCCAAGTGTCGGAGATCGGGAACCACGTCGTCTGGCGCGACAGACCCTGGCCGAGGTAGTGGAACCGAGATATGAAGAATTGTTAAATCTGGTGCAGGCGGAGTTACGCCGCAGTGGATTCGAGGAGATATGTGCAGCCGGGGTGGTGATGACCGGTGGCAGTTCGAAAATGGAAGGTGCAATCGAGTTGGCGGAAGAGATATTCCATATGCCGGTCCGACTGGGCTATCCGCAGTATGTGTCGGGGCTGGTCGACGTAGTACGAAATCCGATACATGCCACAGGTGTTGGGCTGCTTCTGTTTGGAAACAGGCAGCAGTCCGGCTTGTCCAGTTACCAACTGGATGATCAATCTGAAGCCGGTGTCTGGGCGAAGATGAAAAGCTGGTTTCAAGGTAATTTTTAAATAACGCAAGAGGAGACAGTAAAATGTTTGAATTAATGGATTCACACTCCAACGACCCGGTCATCAAGGTGATTGGTGTCGGCGGCGGGGGCGGTAATGCCGTCCAGCACATGGTGTCGGCGGGAATTGAAGGCGTCGAATACATGTGTGTTAACACCGATGTGCAGGCATTGAAAAAGATGGATGTACGAACCACCATGCAAATCGGGGCGAGCATCACCAAAGGTCTTGGAGCCGGGGCCGATCCCGGAATCGGGCGTCAGGCTGCGCTTGAGGATCGGGAACGCATTCAGGAGGCTATTGCCGGTTCGCATATGCTGTTTGTTACCGCCGGTATGGGCGGTGGCACCGGAACCGGGGCAGCACCTGTAATCGCGCAAATTGCCAAGGAAATGGGTATTTTAACTGTGGCTGTGGTGACCAAGCCGTTTGGATTCGAGCGCGCTAAGCGCATGTCGCAAGCCGACGCGGGAATCAAGGAGCTGACGAACGTGGTTGATTCATTGATAACCATTCCAAACGACAAGCTGATGCCGGTACTGGGCAAGCAGACATCGTTGCTGGAAGTGTTCGAAAAGGCCAATGACGTATTACGTGGTGCGGTGCAGGGGATTGCCGAACTGATCACCTGCCCGGGATTGATCAACGTCGATTTTGCTGATGTGCGTACGGTGATGTCAGAAATGGGAATGGCGATGATGGGAACCGGATCAGCGACCGGGGACAATCGTGCCAAGGAAGCTGCATTGGCAGCAATTTCATCTCCGCTGCTGGAGGACATCAATATTTCCGGGGCGCAGGGCATACTGGTGAATGTCACGGCAGGCCTTGATCTTGCAATCGGTGAACTTGATGATGTCGGTACTGCGATAACCGAACTGGCCTCTGCTGATGCCAATGTGGTTGTGGGTACGGTAATCGATTCGAATATGACCGACGGTGAATTGAGGGTCACTATGGTGGCAACGGGTCTCGGTAAGGATAAAATTCTGGCCGAATCGCCGATCTCCTCGATTCAACCTGAAAGTAATGGCGAAGTCGATTATAAAAAGCTGGAAAGACCTACCGCAATTCGCCAGAAAGTGGTTGGTGACAGCGTTGAAGTAGTTGACAAGGAAAGCATGGATTATCTCGATATCCCTGCCTTTTTGCGTCGTCAGGCTGACTAGTAGGCACTCCTCTTGCTTGTGGGACATAACGGTTCAGGGATGAACCGTGAAACCCTGAATACGGCATACCGGGTCGTCGGGTTAATAGTCATGCGTGATCTGCTCCAACTCTCAAATGACCTGTTTGTGTCGGAAGGTACCGATCGCAAGTGTTTCCGGCATCCCGGCGATTCGCGATTTTGTATCAAGGTGCTGCATCCCGAATGTCGTACCGGTCGATTCTGGCGGGAAATCCACTACTTCAAACGACTGCAACAACGGAAGGTAGATTTCGCGCATCTCGCTTCGTTTCATGGACTGATTCAGACCAGCATAGGAAGAGGTGCGATATTCGATTTGATTGTTGATGATGATGAACGTGTTTCCAGAACGCTGGCTCACTATCTTGCGCAGGAAAACGCATCTTTCAATGCCTGGGTGATCCCCGAAATAGAAAATCTGAAGCAAAATTTATTTGATCAGTGGATTGCGTTTCATGACCTTAATCCAACCAACATCCTGGTACAAAGATTGGGTTTCGATGACTTTCGCCTGGTGGTTATCGATGGCATCGGACATAACCACTTCTTCCCGCTAGTCAATTACAGTCGCAGGTATGCACGTAACAAAATTA
>QIJI01000005.1 GCA_003231795.1 Gammaproteobacteria bacterium | reverse complement strand
ACCCAAAGCAAAGGATATTAGCGATGAAATTCAATCCGAACCTGCTCGATTGTGCATCAGCACCGATCGCCGAAGCCTGGTCATGGGTTGGCAACCCCGATTCACAGCGACTAATCGATATGTGCCAGGCGGTCCCTGCCCACCTGCCGCCACAATCGTTACGGGACTATCTCGGCGATGCCATCAAATCCGGCGAAGCGGCCACTTATACCGATATCAGGGGTATTGCACCGTTGCGAGAGGCGCTTGCCGCCAACATCAGCGAACGCTATCAGAGCAGTATCGAGAGCGAGGATGTCCTGATAACCGCGGGCTGTAACCAGGCGTTTTGCTCCGTCATCGACACCCTCTGTGACAAAGGCGATGAAGTTATCCTGCCGCTGCCCTGCTACTTCAATCATCAGATGTGGCTGACTGCACGCGGAGTGATTCCTCGCTATTTATCGTTTAACGCAGAAACAGCTATGCCCGATGTGGCAGAAGCGGAGTCCCTGATTAATACAAAAACACGTGCAATTTTGCTGGTCACACCGAATAATCCCACCGGCGCAATTTACACCCCGGATTGTATCGACCAATTCTACCAACTTGCCCGTAACCATGGCCTGGCACTGATTGTCGATGAGACCTATCGCGATTTTATCGACATAGAAACTCAACCCCATGCGCTTTTTTCGAAACCAGACTGGCGTGACACCTTTGTGCATCTGTACAGTTTCTCCAAGGTCTTTAGCCTTACCGGGCATCGCACCGGGGCGGTGGTCGCAGGACTTGCATTAATGGAGCAACTGAAGAAGATTCAGGATTGCACGGCCATTTGCGCGCCACATGCCGGCCAGCTGGCCGCATTGTTTGGTTTGCAGAACTTGCACCAGTGGAAACTTGAAAAATCAGAAGAACTGGCGCAGCGCGCAATTGCGATTAAGCAGGCTTTCGATCACCCGCAACTTGATTACCGTGTGATCAGTGCCGGCGCTTATTTCGCCTATATTCAGCATCCCTTCGACGCAGCGGCTCGTGACGTGGTCAAGCGCCTGATTCAGCAGCAGGAAATTATCAGTCTGCCCGGTAGTTACTTCGGTCAGGACCAGGAGCAGTTTATTCGCCTTGCATTCGCCAATGTGCACGAAAGTCGTTTCGAAGACGTCGTCGACAGGCTGATTGCAAGCCAGAACTAATGAGGAGAAGAAAATGAGTGAACCCATAAAAGGTGCTTGTCTATGCGGACAAGTGCAGTATCAGGTCAGAGGTCCGTTTGAGGCATTTTACCTGTGCCATTGCAGCCAGTGCCGGCGTTCCACCGGCACCGCTCACGCGGCCAATATCTTCACCAGCGCTGATCGAATCGAATGGCTCACGGGTGAATCATTGATCAAGCGATATACGCCGGATAAACCCGATGTCATTTCCAAATGTTTCTGCACACATTGCGGTTCGCTGGTGCCTTACACCAGTCTGAAGAGTGGCAAGCTGATCATTCCTGCCGGCAGCCTGGACGGTTCGCCCGGAATCACACCGAATGACAATATATTCTGGCGTGATCGTGCTGACTGGTATGACGCCGGTCTCGAAGCGGAACACAACGAGCAGGGTCCTTAGTGTTCGACCACTAGCCCTTTACATCAATTAGCTATCGACATACTCCAACAACTGTCGCCAGAGTTCGAGCTTTTGATTGAATTTCATCCCGGCGTTGGCCGGGCTGGTTGATGGCAGGCGTATTAATTTAATATCACTGTCTTTCATTTGCGGCAGTAACAGTTGCCGGAAAAATTTACCTGACGCCGCACCATTAAACGCAATCGCCCTGATGCCAGGGTATTGCTCAACCAGTCCTGGAATATCATTGGCAGCGGCTGATGGGGATGAAATGTTTGAATCGAGACTGCCGGGACGCTCGCAAGATTTTAAGGTATCCCAAAGAATCAGCGGGAGTTTGGTCACTTGTGATATTCGCTGCTGATAGCTGACCTGGTGATCAAAGTCGAATAATGCGCCCATGATCGGCCAGAAAAGATTGCGCGGATGCGCGTAATACTGAACCGCATCGAGAGATGCGATACCCGGCATACTACCGAGGATAATGATGCGTGGACTCTGCCCGACGATCGGCTCAAAGGATTGAACCTCCGTCATATCGGACAACGACCTATTTTTTCATCTGATCAAAGAATTCGAGATTGGTTTTGCTGGCTTGCATGCGTCCGAGCACGAATTCCATCGCCTCCATCTCATCCATCGAGTGCAGAAACTTGCGCAGGATCCAGACTTTCTGCAATTCATCCTGATTGATCAGCAACTCTTCACGACGCGTGCCGGAACGGTTTATATTAATCGCAGGAAACACTCGTTTTTCGGCAATTCGACGATCCAGGTGAATTTCCATATTACCGGTGCCTTTGAATTCTTCGTAGATAACTTCATCCATTTTCGAACCGGTTTCGATCAACGCGGTTGCCAGAATAGTCAGACTGCCACCCTCTTCGATATTTCGCGCAGCACCAAAAAAACGCTTCGGGCGATGCAGCGCATGCGCATCAACACCACCGGTCAGGACCTTGCCTGACGACGGGATGGTCGTGTTGTAGGCACGCGCCAGCCGCGTAATCGAGTCGAGCAGGATAACCACGTCGCGCTTATGTTCAACCAGACGTTTGGCCTTTTCGATGACCATCTCGGCAACCTGGACATGACGACTGGCCGGCTCATCGAATGTCGAAGCGACGACTTCGCCTTTCACCATTCGTTCCATCTCGGTGACTTCTTCCGGTCGTTCGTCGATCAGCAACACGATCAGGTAACAGTCAGGGTGATTGCTGGCTATGCTCTGTGCAATGTTCTGCAGCATCAGCGTCTTACCGGCTTTTGGTGGTGATACGATCAGTCCGCGCTGGCCTTTACCAATCGGCGATACCATGTCGATGATACGCGCGGTAATGTCTTCGGTACTGCCGTTGCCACGCTCGAGAACCATGATTTCATTCGGATGTAACGGCGTCAGATTCTCGAACAGGACCTTGTGCTTTACATTTTCCGGTAGATCAAAATTGATTTCATCAACCTTGAGTAACGCAAAATAACGTTCATTATCCTTGGGTGGTCGGATCTTGCCGCTAACGGTATCGCCGGTGCGCAAATTAAAACGTCTAATCTGACTCGGCGATACGTATATATCATCAGGCCCTGCCAGGTAGGAACTGTCGGCAGAGCGTAAAAAACCGAATCCATCCTGAAGAATTTCGAGTACACCTTCGCTGAAGATATCTTCGCCTTTCTTGGACTGCGATTTAAGGATGCTAAAAATAATGTCCTGGCGGCGCATGCGCGCTGAGTGATCACCACCCATACCTTTCAAGGTTTCAATCAGTTCGGGGACAGTGTGTTGCTTCAGATCGTTTAGATTCATTATTAGGAATGCGCTAGATGCAGAGTTGTAGAATAAAGGCGTCGGAACGGCCTATGGATAGATTGCGGTTGCTATCTGGTAAATCGCCTGATTTTTAAATGGGCTTGATTTTTAAATGGGCTTGATTTTTAAATG
>QIJI01000172.1 GCA_003231795.1 Gammaproteobacteria bacterium | reverse complement strand
GTCAATCGTCACTCGGCGGGGCGAGCCTTACGCACGCGATGATAAGCGTTGACACGTAGTCGGAGGGGCCGCGCGGTTTCAGCTCATTCCCGGCTTTTACGACGGCATCGATTCTGGCCTGCAGATTCGCCAGGTGGGAATCAGCAGGATATGTCTCCAGACCCGTTAACTCACGAATGTCGGGGGAGACATTCGGGTCAGGGGCGAAGTCCAGCCTGCTTTCATCAACCTGTTTCAAAAGATCAAGGGCCCTTCCCAGATCGGCCAATAGTGGGGTAGGTTCCACGTTCCTCTCCTGCAATGACGAAATTGTGTTGACAGTTTACTCATCCGAATTAAGTTAACTGTTTTTATAATTCCAGGCAGTTCCGCGTGTATTTTATAGAGGAGGTGCCGGTTTTCGGATAAGCTGCGCCGACTTCTCATAAAATTTAGTCAGGTAGCCGTTTGTCGTCCAGTTTCGATCCATTCCAGGAACTTGTCAGTTTTGCCAATCAACTGGCTGACGTCTCGCGTGTTGTAGTTGCCCGGTATTTTCGCCAGGATTTCAGCATCGATGCAAAAGGTGACGAGACACCAGTAACGGTTGCAGATCGTGAAACCGAGCGGGCGCTACGGAGTCTGATTGGCCAGCGCTTCCCTGATCACGGCATTTATGGTGAAGAGTTTGGTGAAGAGAATGCGGGCAGCCGTTTTACCTGGGTGCTCGACCCGATTGACGGGACCCGATCATTTATCACCGGTACACCGACATTCGGCACCTTGATTAGCTTGCTCGAAGATGGCGTCCCGGTTTTAGGTGTCATCGATATGCCCGCGATGGATGAACGATGGGTTGGTAGTAAAGAAGAGGGGGCGTTTATGAATGGGGTTGGCTGCGCGGTCAGTCGCTGCGAGCAGATCGCCGGATGCCGATTGGTATCAACATCACCCGATATGTTTTCCGGAATTCAATTGACAGGCTTCAAGCGATTGCTTGGCAAGACATCGTTTTATCGCTACGGCGGCGATTGTTATAACTATGCGTTATTGGCATCGGGACATGTTGATCTGGTAGTTGAGTCTGATTTACAGCCCTATGATTTTTGTGCGCTGGTGCCCGTCGTTGAAGCTGCGGGTGGTGTCATATCGGACTGGCAGGGGCAGCCACTCAATATGCAATCAAAAGGTGATGTGCTGGCATCATCCAGCCAGGCGCTGCATCAGCAGGCGATCCGGGTATTAAACCAAAAATTATAGGTTCCAGTAAAAGGAGGTGCCAATGATCTGGCTAGAAGCTTTAAGTTATGTCGTAACCATACTTGGATTTCCTATCGCTATCCTTGTCTTCCTTTACGAGCATAGAAGACGTCTCGGGAACGAGGAAAACGAACTCCATCGGCATCTTTCAGAGGAATACGATAATTTTCTGAGACTGGTTCTGGACAATGCTGATCTGTTACTTTTAAGGGCATCGAATGCGCCACCTGGTCTTTCAGATGAGCAACTCGAGCGCAGGGATATCATCTACCGGATGCTGGTGTCACTATTCGAAAAAGCCTACATTATTCTATACTCTGAGAATATGAAACTGGATGCGAGACGACGCTGGATGTCCTGGGAAGACGACATGGCAGAGTGGTGTCGAAAAAAGGAGTTCGCTGGACTACTACCCGAATTACTCGAAGGTGAGGATGACGCATTTAGTCGACATATCCTTGCTATCGCAAAAGATTGAGGAATACTTCGGTCAATTTTCCTGTTCAGATTATCATCGAAGCATCCCCGTATTCAGGTTTGGATTTTGTTAAGGGATGGGCACTTGCACGTTCCAGCCATGGCGATCTTCCAGTTTGCCATACTGAATCCCGGTCAGTTCGTCATAAAGGCGTAAGGTCAGTTCGCCAGGCGGGGTGTTAGCCACTTCAAATAACTCTCCTTTGAAACCAATGCTGGCCACCGGGCAGATTACCGCTGCCGTACCCGCGCCGAACATTTCTTCGAGACTTCCCGAGTGCAAGGCCTCTACTACTTCATCAATGGCAATCGGTCGTTCTTCCAGCAGCAGCCCCCAGTCTTTGAGCAATGCAATTACGCTGTTGCGCACCACGCCCGGCAGGATTGAGCCACCCAGCGGCGGGGTTACCACTTTACCGTCAATTTTAAAGAAAATATTCATCGCGCCGACTTCTTCCACATAGCGGTGTTCATTTCCATCCAGCCACAGCACCTGATCAAACCCCTGTTGCCTACTTTTAAAACCCGGTAACAGGCTGGCGGCATAATTGGCAGCGGTTTTGGCTGTCCCCAGTCCTCCGATACTGGCAGCACGGGTAAAGCGGTCTTCCACGTACAGCGACACACCTTTTTGCAAGTTGTTAAAGTAGCTTCCGACCGGGGAGGTCATGATTATAAAACAGTAGCTATCGGCCGCCCGGACCTCCAGTGTAGATTCGGTGCCGATTACCAGGGGTCGGACATAAAGTGAATGTCCCCACTGCGATGGCAGCCAGGCATGATCAAGTTCAATCAATTGTCGCGTCGCCTGAATCATGATATCGCACAATTCCCCGGCGTCCATAATCGGAATGCACAGGCGCTGACAGGATTGATGGAGTCGCTGGGCATTCATGTCGGGCCGAAAAATACGCGCCACGCCATCCAGTCCCCGAAATGCCTTGTAACCATCGAACACGGTCTGCCCATAATGCAACATCGCAACCCCTGGCTCCAGCGCAAGCGCCTGGTAAGGGAGAATCTGCGGATTCGTCCAGGCTCCAGCTTCGTACCTCATGCTGAACATATGGTCCGAAAATATAGTGCCGAATCCGAGGTCATCAAAATCTACCTGGGAAAGGCGGCTTTGTTTAACCGGGGTAACCGGGAAAGGAGTTAGCTGCATTTATCCCGCTCTTTGATTCGACATTAAATTCTCTCGGTTCATTTCAGGTTTTAGCTGGTCTTTTAACTGAAGCACTGGCAAAGGTTAACAGACATTGATATATAATCGGCTCATTATGCAACCCCATTTAGCCGCACTAAAAGATTCCAAATACTGTCCACTCTGGCATGATCAGGATTTACGCCCTGAAATATTGCCAGCCTTATCCGCCAATGAGCAATGCGAGCTGCTTATTGTGGGCGGAGGTTTCACCGGCTTGTGGGCAGCGTTGCAAGCGAAAGAAAGGCAACCTGAAGCAGATATAATTTTAATTGAAAAAACGTTTATTGCGGACGGAGCCTCCGGGCGAAACGGCGGTTTTTTAAGTTCCAGCCTGGCGCATGGGGAATCCAATACCGAAAACCTGTTTGCGGGAGAAGCCGAACAGATTTATCAGCTCGGGCAACAAAACCTTTCCGAGTTGCTCGATACTTTAAAGCGATATCAAATTGACGCGCGCTATGAATCGGTTGGTGAAACCCAGGTTGCCACCAATCCGGGTGCCGTGGATGCACTAAAAGCAGAGTATGAATCGCTTAAACAAGCGGGAGAAGATGTCGTCTGGTTTGACCAGGCTGAAATGCAGGCCCAGGTAAATTCCCCCACCTACCTTGCCGGCTTATGGAATCGGGATGGGCAGGATGGCATCGTCGATCCCGCCCGACTGTGCTGGGGAATCAGAGACGTGATTCTAAAACTCGGGGTGCGCATCTTTGAAAATACGCGACTGGACAAGGTAATGCCGGTCGCTGAGGACAAAATGGAAGCCCGTTGTGGAAACCACATTATTCGCAGCGATAAAGTCCTAATGGCGACCAATGCATTCACCAGCCCGTTAGCAAAAATCAGGCGCACAGTCATTCCTGTATGGGATTATCAGATCGCCACCGAGCCATTAACCGATGAACAACTGGAATCGATAGGCTGGCATAAAACACGACATGCGCTGGCTAACTACGCAAACATGTTTCATTACT
>QIJI01000116.1 GCA_003231795.1 Gammaproteobacteria bacterium | reverse complement strand
TCGCATAATAGCCCACTCTTCCCGCGCCTCCGGTCACCAGCACCGTTTTGCCGTCAACAGAACCGTCGGCAAATACGCAACGATGGGCTGTCATTGCCGGTATCTCGAGACAGGCACCTGTTGCAAACGATACACCTTCAGGCATCGCAACCGCGCGATCAGCACCAATGGCTACATATTCCGCTGCGGTACCGAGTTGGCGGGCAAATTGCGCCTGATACAACCACACCCTTTCACCGATACGAGACTGACTGACATCTGCACCCACCGCTTCAATCACACCTGCGCCGTCGCTATGCGGAATCACCAGGCCGTCATCGAGTAGGTTCGGGAAAGCGCCGGCCCGTTTCTTGACATCGGACGGATTCACACCACTGGTATGGATACGGACAAGCACTTCGCCGACCACGGGTTCGGGTATTGGCTGATCACCCAGTTGCAAAACTGCTGCTGCTCCACCAAAGGATTCAAACCAGGCCGCCCGCATTTTTTGATTTGTCATTATTTAATCTCCGTGAATTCATTATACTAGGCACATTCTATTATTACGTTACTCGCTACTGTCATGAATAAAGATTTATCCAGGCTACATCAATATCCGTTCGAAAAACTGGCGCAACTTAACCAGGGACTGCAGCCACCCGGAGAGCTCGATCATATTGCTTTGTCCATAGGGGAACCCCAACATCCACCGCCGCAAACTGTGATCGAAGGTCTAAGCTCCCATAGGCATCAGTTATCAACTTATCCGAGCAGTCGCGGCTCGGATGATTTGCGCGAAGCAATCGCAGGCTGGATAAGGCGGCGCTTTGCAATTGCACCCGGACTAATTGACCCGGACAGGCATCTGTTACCGGTCAGCGGAACGCGTGAAGCCCTGTTTGCTATTGCGCAGGCCGTCATAGATCGCAAACAAAGCGATGCGCTGGTGTTCATGCCGAATCCGTTTTACCAGATATATGAAGGTGCGGCGTTGCTGGCCGGGGCGCAGCCAAAATACCTCGATTGCGTGCAAGCCAATGATTTCTTGCCAAATTTAGATGATATCAAAGCGGCAGAATGGCAAAGTTGCCAGATGTTTTATATCTGCAGCCCGGGTAACCCTGCCGGGGCGGTGATGTCATCTGAATATCTGCAGAATTTGATCGAGCTGGCCCATCGGCACGATTTCGTCATTGTCAGCGACGAATGTTATTCCGAAATCTACTTTGACGAAGCTTCTCCTCCGACTGGCCTGCTTGGAGTTGCCGCGCAAATGGGAAACGATGATTTCAGCCACTGCCTCGCTTTTCACAGCCTTTCCAAACGCTCAAACCTGCCCGGGCTTCGTTCTGGTTTTGTCGCCGGCAACGCCAGCATTCTGGAATCGTTTTTACACTATCGAGCCTACCACGGCTGTACCTTGCCAGACATGATCCAGACTGCCAGCGCCGCTGCATGGCGCGATGAGCAGCACGTGGTTGAAAACAGGCGTCTTTACCGCGAAAAATTTGATCAGGTTTTAGCCCTGCTTTCCGATACACTCGCGCCGCCAAAACCGCAGGCCGGTTTTTACCTGTGGGCATCCACACCCATTACCGATACCGAGTTCACGCAGCGCCTCTATGCTGAACAGAATGTAAGCGTTTTGCCAGGATGTTATTTGGCACGGGATTCGGGAGACGGAAATCCGGGCGATAATCGGATTCGTATAGCCCTGGTTGCTCCGCTACGCGAGTGCCTCGAAGCGGCAACACGAATTAATTCACTATTGGCGACCCTTTAGGAGAGTTCAATGTCGGACATTCAGCAAACTATCGAACAGGCATTCGAGAATCGGGCTGAAATTTCCCCCGCCAATGTCGAGCCTGAAATCAAAGACGCCGTTCTGCAGGCAATCGACTTACTCGACTCGGGCGAACAACGCGTGGCAGAGCCGGTGGCTGATGGATGGCAGGTTAACGAATGGCTCAAGAAAGCAGTACTCCTGTCTTTTCGCATTCGTGAAAACAATATAATGCCCGGTGGATATACCCAGTATTTCGACAAGGTCGACTCAAAGTTCGATGGCCTGTCACATCAGCAACATATCGACAGCGGCGTGCGTGTGGTACCTCCCGCGGTTGCGCGTAAGGGCTCGTTCGTCGCGTCCGGAGTGGTGATGATGCCGAGTTTCATCAACATCGGTGCCTATGTGGATAGCGGCACCATGGTTGATACCTGGGCTACGGTCGGCTCCTGTGCGCAGATCGGGAAAAATGTTCACCTTTCCGGGGGCGTGGGTATCGGCGGAGTTCTCGAACCATTGCAGGCGTCACCCACCATCATTGAAGACAACTGTTTTATCGGTGCCCGCTCGGAAGTGGTCGAAGGCGTGATTGTCGAGAAAAACTCGGTCATTTCGATGGGTGTGTATATCGGCCAAAGCACCAAGATTTACAACCGTGAAACCGGTCAGGTGAGTTACGGCAGAATCCCGCAGGGATCCGTGGTTGTGTCCGGAAATTTGCCCTCGGAAGACGGAAAATACAGCCTCTATTGTGCCGTCATCGTAAAACAGGTAGACGCAAAAACGCGTGCCAAAGTCGGCATTAACGAATTACTCAGAAACATCTAGTGGTCGAACAAGCAAGGTTTGATGGATACAGAGTGCCGATCGTAAAGAAGAGGTTTTCCACTGAATATGCATAGCGAAACCCTGAAACTTGCTATCGATCTGATCGCCCGACCTTCACTAACACCTGACGATTGCGGCTGCCAGCAAATGCTGATCCCGCGACTCGAAGCCATCGGCTTCAAATGCGAAACCCTGCCATTCGACGACGTTACCAATCTATGGGCACGACGTGGCGACGCCGCACCCTTGCTGACCTTCGCTGGTCATACCGATGTGGTGCCAACCGGCCCGCTGGATCAATGGCATAGCGATCCTTTCAGCCCGGAAATTCGTGACGGGGAGCTATACGGACGCGGTGCGGCGGATATGAAATCAAGCATTGCAGCTATGGTTACTGCCTGTGAACGTTTCATTGCAGGACATCCGCAGCATCAGGGTTCGATCGCTTTTCTGATCACCAGCGATGAGGAAGCGGCAGCTATCAACGGCACTGTCAAAGTGATCGAAACGCTTGAAGCACGCGCAGAGAAAATAGACTGGGCGCTGGTTGGCGAACCGTCGAGTCAGGATACGGTAGGGGATGTGGTTAAAAACGGCCGTCGCGGTTCGATCGGTGCAAAACTGGTAATCCGGGGTATTCAGGGTCATGTCGCCTACCCCCCCAAGGTCGACAATCCGATTCACCGTGCAATGCCTGCCCTGCATGATCTGGTACAGCACCAATGGGACCAGGGAAACCAGTTTTTCCCGCCAACCAGTCTGCAGATTTCCAATTTCAACTCAGGTACCGGTGTGCACAACGTCGTGCCTGGAGAAGCCGAAACCCTGTTCAACCTGCGCTACTCGACCGAGATTGATCCCGATCACATTATCGAAACAACAGCCGCAATTCTCGACCGGCATCAACTCGACTATCAGATCGACTGGTCGATATCCGGCTACCCCTTCCTCACTGCCGAGGGCGATCTAGTACAGGCCGC
>QIJI01000248.1 GCA_003231795.1 Gammaproteobacteria bacterium | reverse complement strand
AAAGTTCACTGCAGGCGGCGCTAAAATGATCCAGATCGTCGATATCGACGCTGCCCGTTCGTTGCCTGAAACCAATGAAGAACTGGTAAAGGAACTTATCGAGTCTACCGATATTCCAGTCCAGGTAGCCGGTGGAATCCGTACCCTCGCGCAGATCAACGACTGGTTTGAAAGTGGTGCCGCCCGGGTAGTGCTGGGTACAATCGCGATTACCGATGCGCCGCTGGTGACTGAGGCTGCCAATCGTCATCCGGGAGGAATTATCGTGCATCTTTCCACTCGAGGCGGCTACGTGATGATCGACGGCTGGAAAACACAGACCGCTTTCATGCCCCAGGACTTGATTCGTGACCTGCAAATGACCGGAATTGCCGGCGTCATTCATAAAGATACCGAAAATTTGGATCAAGAGTTCTCCGAAGCCCTGGCATTAACCGAGCAACTGAGTCATGACGTATCAATACCGGTTTACTCCAGTGGAACTGTCAGAACGCTTGACGACATAGCGCGACTGCGATATTTACCCAACATCAATGGCGCCATAATCAGCCATGCGCTGATTTCGGGCGATATTACTATCGAAGATGCGTTACAGATATCGGCTCAGAAAGAGACAACACTTGAGCCGGAATCTATTACTCCCACCGTAAATATGGGCATCCACAATGGCGTTAGAGCTTATCTTGCCGCTTATAACAGTTCCCAGGCATCGCGTGTATGGAACCTGGAACTGCGCGACATGATTACCGAAGACAATCCTTACATGGAAATCCTGATACCACAGGTGGATCTGGATATCGAGATTGACAACCTGTCACCGCGCGAATTGCAGGCAGCCTATGAAACAGAGCTGGATAAGGCTGATGTTTTAATCGTTATTCTCGATGGCGTAGAAGCGAAAGAGTGGACCGGTTTTGAATGTGGATATGCGCGCGCCAAGGGTAAATATATTTATGGCATAACTTCAAGTGAAGCGATTCGTGGCCCTAACCAGGAGCGGTTTGCCGCGATGTGTGATGACTTGATCCAGTATTCGCCGGGTGACGATGTCACCAAATCGCATGCCGAGATATCGCATGCGCTGGCAACTCGGGTAATGGTTCAAAATCAATAACAAAAACCCCGTATTGCGGGGTTTGTTTAAACTACATCTTTTCAGCGTAACAAATCGGGATCATGTGGCCGATCCCGCTACCCGTCAGGGTTAATACATTTGTAAACCACAAAACTCTGCTTTCCCTGGTCGATAACCGTTAACGGGACGATCGTATCACCGCCCATGCCTGCGGCCGCATTGCGTCCGATAACTCTCAATTCCCTGGTAATCGCTTCAATCGGCCGATCCACTACTATGGTTGCCGTTACGGAAGTGTTGGTTTTACCCAGTTCACGACAACTGTTGACCTCGCTAGGGTCCAGAACCCGGACTTTTTCACCTGCCGTAGTTAGTGTAATCGTAGCGCAGGCGCTCATCAGGAGCGCCAGGGTGGAAATGATCAATTTGTTTTTCATATTTTCTCCTGTATTCGGTCAGGTTCGAGATGCTTGAAATATACTTTCGATGGAAGAATCAAGCATGCCATCGAAATCGTCCTGGCTTTGTTGCGCGTTCAAGCCTTCACTCAGAGCACGGGAAAAACTGGCTACCATTCCTGACTGACGTTCGAGACGCTGATTGGCTTCTTCACGCGAATATCCACCGGACAGTGCAACTACCCTTAAAACATTGTCATGGCTAACGCAGGCCTGATATAAATTATCCTGTTCCGGTAATGTGAGTTTCAGCATGACCAGTTGCCCAGCGTCCAATTGGCCCAGATGAGCGAGTAAGGCGGTTCGCAAGAGACCCTCTATTTCTTCTTTATCGGGACTGTTGATGTCGACTTCGGGTTCAATAATGGGAACCAGGCCGGCATTGATGATCTGGCGCCCTACTTCGAACTGTTGATCCACCACTGCGTTAACACCGTCAGCATTGGCAGACTTGATTACCGAGCGCATTTTGGTGCCGAAAACATGGTGTTGCCTGGCTTTTTGCAATAACTCGTCAAGGCCGGGGTTTGGCTTCATCAGTTGCACCCCGTTGTGTTCGTCGTCCAGTCCCTTGTCAATTTTCAGGAAAGGAACAACGCGTTTAACATCCCACAGGTAATCGGCGGTGCCCTGGCCTTCAACCTGCCTTTCCATCGTATTTTCAAACAGTATCGCACCCATAATTCTGTTGCCATTAAATGACGCGCTGGTGATGATACGCGAGCGCATGGCGTGAACCACGTCGAACATTTCATCGTCATTACTATAAGCGCTGGAGTCAACGCCATAATTTGCCAGGGCCTTGGGAGTACTGCCACCACTTTGGTCGAGCGCGGCGATAAAGCCGGGTTCATGTCTGATTTTATCTATTTGCTGATTGAAGTTAGTTTCGGTCATATTCTGGGTCATATCTTGGGTTGTTGTCAGAGAACGGTATCGATCATCATGATCGGGAGATAGCGAAGTATAAACAGAGTGATTTTTTAATACAATTGGCTCGATTAGTATCGACGTAATTTGCTGATAAACGGCAGTTAGTCAAACACATGCATAGAGACGAATCCAGGTCATGGCTGATACGGGTTTGAAGTATCGCGGAGTATTTAATAGGCGGGTTTAATGTCGCCCATTCGGCTCGACATCAGCTTGCTATTGCCAAATGACTTGTCGAATACGGTCGCGTAGGCCAGCACTGCCTGGATATAATTTCGCGTTTCCTTGAACGGGACCGTCTCAACCCAGAGATCGGCAGACATTACCGTGTCTTTCGGTAACCAGCGTTTCACATTTCGCGGGCCGGCGTTATAGGCCGCTGCGGCCAGTGCGACATTATTATCGAATCGATTCATCACTGTTTTGAGGTATTGAGTACCAAAGCGGATGTTATTTTCGATACCCAGGATATCGGCTTTGTGCGGTTTTTTCATACCCAGTGCTCGCGCTACGCTTCTTGCCGTGGAGGGCATTAACTGCATTAATCCCAACGCGCCAACGCTCGAACGAGCGAGTGGGTCGAACAGGCTCTCCCTGCGCATGACGCCGTAAATCAACGATGGGTCCAGTTCACGGACCTTTGCATATTCGAAAACCTGTTGCTTGTATGGAGTCGGGAAGCGCAAGCTGTAATCGCTGCGATGGGGTGTCTTTGCGACCGTACGAATAGCGCTGTAATGCCATTTCCACTTTGATGCCAGCGTAGCTGCTTGTTTAATTTTGTCTTGATCCATGTTGCGTAATGCCTGAAACCATTCACGTTTGGCGTCGACCATTCGATCGAGGTAAAAAAGCTCACGCGCGCGCATCATGTAAGGGTTGTCTGCCAGAAAGCGTTCCTCGTCCACTGCAATGCTGGTAGCGTTTTCCTGCTCGATTCGATACTCGCGATGTAGCTTGTCAGCCGCGAGGAAACCGTAGTAGCTGCTTTTGCCGGATAAATTTTCGAGCAACGATAAGGAATCGGCCAACTGTCCTTCGGATTCCATCGCTCGTGCAAGCCAGTACTGCCATTCATTTTCCTGATACAAATGCGCCGGCATTTTATTGATGGTATC
>QIJI01000250.1 GCA_003231795.1 Gammaproteobacteria bacterium | reverse complement strand
CCGGGTTTGTCACGACTGAGTCTGGCCAGCATCGGGTTTTCGCTGGAACCCGGCAGGCGCGCGTCAAGCACTTCGATAACAAGATCTACCCGCGGTAATATCTTGCTAAACTCTTTGCTCGCCTTGTGCATGTGGCCGGGGAACCATTGAATCATCGTTGTCGCCTGAAGTTTCCTGAAAAGGGAGTCCCGTTATTCTGGCCAAGTCTATTCCCAATGTCACCAAAAGGTTTAAACTAGCCCAATGGCAGAAATCAGGCATCGGGTAGGCATCAGCGGTAGCGCCAAAGATATTTATCCATTGTTAACCACCGATGCCGGTCTCGCGAAATGGTGGACTACCGATACCCGGGGCGCCGGTGGCGTCGGTTCGGTCATCGAGTTTCGATTCGATGGTACAGGTCCCGATTTCGAAGTGATTGAACTGATTCCCGGACAGCAGGTACGTTGGCGTCTTGCGGGAGAAATGCCGGAAGACTGGATTGGCTCTGAAATTCTGTTTGAGTTACACGAAGACGGTAAACAGACGATCGTCAATTTTAGTCACTATAACTGGAAACAATCAGGCGAGTTTCTGGCCCATTGCAGTACCAAGTGGGCGATTTTCCTGATGAGCCTGAAATCCTGTATCGAATCGGGCAAGGGCCAGCCCTTCCCGAATGATTTACACATCGACTTTGACGAGTAACCATGAGCGATTCTGAAAAAATTATTGCTGAACTCGAATCCGAGTTTGTCGAGCTCTACAAAATTCTTAAATTTGAGGGCCTTGCAGAAAGTGGCGGTAATGCCAAACAGGCCATAGCGGATGGTCTGGTCAGCGTGAATGGCGAAGTAGAAACGCGCAAACGCAAAAAAATTCGCGCCGGTGATCAGATCGATTTCATCGATCATCATATTGAAGTCATCAGACCTGAATAGCTTTTCCCCAACCCAGGGAGATGACGCCCGCTCGCTTCTGCACTAGAATGGCCGCCCTTTTATTTACGCTCCAGGAGGCTTGATGACATCCCGCATCCTTATCGCGGCACTCTATCGTTTTGTGCGGCTCGATAATTACGCAGATCTGCGCCAGCCATTGTTGCGCGTCATGCTCGATAATAATGTTCGCGGGACGCTGTTACTGGCACACGAGGGTATTAACGGCACCATCGCTGGCGTTGAAGCCGGACTTAACCGGGTACTCGATTATCTACGCCGGGACCCGAGGTTACGCAACCTTGATTGCAAGATTTCGCATGAGCAGGAAATGCCTTTTTATCGCTCACGAGTCAAAGTTAAACAGGAAATTGTCACTATGGGGGTCAACGACATTGACCCTGATAAAGCCGGCACTTATGTTAAGCCCACTGACTGGAATGACTTGATCAATGACCCCGAGGTTGCGCTTATCGATACCCGAAATGCCTACGAATCGGCCATTGGCAGCTTCGACAAAGCTTTGTTTGCCAATACCGAATCGTTTCGGGAGTTTCCCGAGTATGTCAGGCAGAACCTGGACCCGCAAAAACATCGCAAGGTTGCAATGTTTTGTACCGGGGGGATTCGCTGCGAAAAATCGACTGCCTATCTGAAACAACAAGGCTTCGACGAGGTTTACCATCTACAGGGAGGCATTTTGAAATACCTGGAACAGGTTCCACAGGCCGAATCGCAATGGCATGGGGAATGTTTTGTCTTCGATAATCGTGTCAGCGTTAATCATGCGCTCGAAAAGGGCAGTTATGATCAATGTCATGCTTGCCGCCTGCCAATCACCGAGCAAGACAAGTTGAGTGAGTTTTACCGTGCTGGAATCAGTTGCGCTGCTTGTTACGAGCAGAAAACCGATGATCAGCGGCTTCGCTTTGGCGAACGCCAGAAGCAGGTTCTGTTGGCTGAAAATCGGGGTGAACAACATATCGGGGCAGATGCCAAGAGCCAGGGTAAATTGCGTAAATCAGAAAAACTGAACGCGAAACGATTACAACGGGAAAATCCGAGTTAAACTTTTCGCAGCGTGAGAATTTTGTTTTTGGCGTCGATTTTTACTTTGAAACGACCGCGAATACCTTCGGCGGTAACATAGGTTCGAAAATTGGCAGCCGGTAGCTGCAGTTTTAGGCCCTGATCGGACTCGACCAGAATATAGCGCGCCTGCCCACGGTAGATGGATTCAGTTTCGGCTGCTGACAACGCCATGGTAAATTCGAAGTTTCTCACGATAGATCTAGTTATAGTGCACAAAACGACGAGGGTAAACCTGATGAAAACAATCGGCCTGATTGGTGGCATGAGTTGGGAAAGCAGCCTGCACTATTATCGCCTGATTAATGAAGGCGTAAAACAGCGGCTGGGTGGATTACACTCGGCTCAATTACTGATGTATAGCGTTGATTTTGCACCGATTGAACAGTTACAACACGTAGGCGACTGGGACGCCGCCGCCGATGTGCTCACCGATGCAGCGCGGCGGCTCGAAGCCGGCGGTGCCGACTTTTTCCTTATCGGTACCAACACCATGCATCGCGTCGCCGATCAGGTCAGTTCAGCGGTCGGCATTCCTATGTTACATATTGTCGACGCCACCGCGGAAGTACTGCGCCATGACGAGGTAAGGCGAATCGGCCTGCTCGGCACTGCTTTTACCATGGAACTCGACTTCTACAAGGATCGCATCAGTAAGCAAACTCAAATAGACGTGGTCGTTCCTGAGCTGCACGATCGACAAATAGTACACGACATCATTTACCAGGAACTTTGTCTGGGACAGGTCGACGACGATTCTCGCGAGGTTTATCTCGCCATCATCGAACGCATGCGGGCTGAAAATATTGACGGGGTGATTCTCGGCTGCACCGAAATCGGGATGTTGATCGGGCCGGCGCACACCGACTTGAAGCTTTACGATACCACGGCCATTCATGCTCAAATGGCCGTGGAGATGGCGTTAGCTGAAGATTAGACCCCGACTTCTCCACGCGAACGGATTTCTATTACCATGTCTGACCGAGGTAAAGCACTGCAAAACAGGACAACCCCCGGATCAGCCTCACCCTGCTCCAGTGCTTGCGGAAATCCATCGCGGTACTCAAATTCTCCTTCGAGTACCCGCCCCATACAGGATCCGCATTGCCCGCTGCGGCAACTGTAGGCCATCAGAATATTGGCGCCATGTGCCGCGTCAAGTATGCATTTATCCGCCGGACACTCGAATTGCTGCGACCCGGATGGGACTTTACCGGATGAAACTGTAATTTTATAAATTGGAGTAGTAATTTAGTTCATCGCCTGACTACGCTTGCTTTTAAGCCAACGAATAATCGGATCCCATTGATCGAGATCGCGCCGCACCGAGTAAGGCGCGAGTTCGAACACGCCCAACCCTCGTTCTGCAGCGCGCACATAGTTTTGCGACTCTCGCAAAACACTAATGAATGGCGCCTTACGAACTTTACGCAAGTAAGCGTCTAATTGGTGATAAACGTTGTAATTTTCGCGGCAGCGATTGGCGACAAGTGCAATGCGGGCTTCCTTGCGAGCCACGCGCCCGTTGTCGAGTACCCTCTGGATAAACGGGGTTGCCGCGCGCATATCGATGGGTGAAGGCAACACTGGAATGATA
>QIJI01000115.1 GCA_003231795.1 Gammaproteobacteria bacterium | reverse complement strand
ATCGCGTGGAATTTGATTCCTGGTTCTCGGACTACCAGACTCGCCTCGATTCTGAATCGCGAACATTGCATGATCGATGCAGGCAAATGCGCCAGGTCAACCCGAAGTACATATTGCGCAATTATCTGGCGCAAAACGCGATAGAACAGGCCCGGGAGGGCGACTTCAGCGAAGTGACCAGGATGGTAAAAATATTACAGCACCCATTTGAAAATCAGCCTGAATTTGAGCAATATGCTGATCATCCGCCGGATTGGGCCCGACATCTCGATTTAAGTTGCTCTTCATAACTTGAATCAATTGTCCAGGTTAAATGCTTGCAAGTTCTCATTTTATTCTCTAAACTCTCTGAGAATAAAATGAGAAGAGATTAGGATTTATGCTGACATCCCAGGAACAAAAAACACTACAATTTATCCGTAACTATCTGGCCCAGTACGGTTACGCCCCAAAATTCAAGGAAATTGGGACTGCCATTGGTGTGACTTCGCATGGCACGATTCATCGATACGTACAGTCGTTACAGGACAAAGGTTACATCGAGCGCATAAAAGGAAATTCGCGTGGCATGAATCTGGTCGATTTGCCTCTGGTCAGCCCACCTACTATTCCGCTGGTCGGAAAAATTGCTGCCGGCCTGCCGATTGAAGCGATTGAAGATAAACAGGAGCTGAATCTTGCTGAAATGTTTATGGGTCCCGAGCTGTTTGCGCTCAGGGTGACCGGTGATTCGATGATCGAAGCCGGAATTCTTGACGAGGATTACGTCATTATCAAAAAGCAGCCGGTCGCTAACGACGGCGATATCGTGGTCGCGATGATAGACAAGGCAGAAGCAACATTGAAACGCTTTAAGCGGCGCTCGGAAGGCCAGATCGCGTTGATACCGGCCAACTCTGAAATGGAACCCATGATCTATGCGGCAGAGCGGGTAAGTATTCATGGAGTTCTGGTAGGTCAGCTCAGAAACTATCGTTGATAGTGGTTGAACAGATTGGCAAGCCCGTTCCCGTGCCCGGATGCAGCTCAACCGCAATTAGTACTCTGGAAGATTCGGTTCCAGGATATTCGGTTCCAGGGACCGATTTATTATGTGCGACCGGGTTTTCAGGCTACTTAATTTTTCTTAACATCTCAGCGATGATTTTTGAGTTGCCAGCGACAATTTCGCCTTTGTCGAGGAAATCGCCATCGCCGCAGAAATCGGTTACCAGCCCGCCGGCTTCGCGCATGATTAATGCACCTGCGGCAAGATCCCATGCGTTTAATCCCGATTCCCAGTAACCATCGAGTCTGCCTGCTGCTACATAGGCCAGATCAAGCGCTGCCGATCCGGCACGGCGCATGTCGCTGGCTGACTTGAAAAATGCACTGAACCTGCGTAAAAATTCATCTAGCTGATCAGGATTTCGAAACGGAAAGCCGGTGGCGATCAGTGCCCCCTCTACGGATTTAGCGCTGCTGACCCGGATGCGTCGATTGTTGAGTGTCGCCCCATCTCCACGACTGGCACAGAAAAGCTCCTGTTTGAACGGGTCGTAGATGACGCCATGCATCAGTTTTCCTTTTTGTTCGCAGGCTATTGATACCGCGTAGTGTGGAAATCCATGCAGGTAATTGGTGGTGCCGTCGAGAGGGTCGATAATCCAGCGGAATTCATCTTTGCCTTCGATAATGCCGGATTCCTCGGCTAGTATCCCGTGACCGGGATAGGCTTTTAAAAGATCATCGATTATTCGCGCTTCTGCTTCACGATCAACTTCGCTGACATAATCGTTTTGTGCTTTTACTTCAACCTGTATCTCGGGTAGTTTGTTGATCTTGCGAATAATAAAATCACCCGCATGATGGGCTGCCCGAATAGCGATATTAAGCATGGGTTGCATGGGTGAAGTGTCGCCGTTTTAAGAAGGCGCGCAGTCTAGCAAACGGCCCTTGAATAAACCAGCAAACAAACCAGGGAAACCAGAGATATGAAACTGGAAAATATCCGCATCATTATGGTTGAAACGACCCATCCCGGGAATATCGGGGCTGCCGCCCGTGCAATGAACAATATGTGTTTGAGCAATCTGGGGCTGGTTAATCCCCAATGTCCGATCGGTGAAATCGCCTATGCCCGCGCATCGGGGGCAAATTCCATTCTGGACCAACGTCAAACCTGGCCTGATCTAGCCTCTGCAATCGGGGATTGTGAGTATGTATTTGCTACCAGTGCACGCCTGCGAACACTTGCCTGGCCGCAAGTCGATCCTGCTGAAATGGCCGATAAAGTGGTAGCCTTTAACGATCAAATCCGTGTTGCGCTGGTATTTGGCCGTGAGCATTCAGGGCTGACCAACGAAGAAATTCAGCAGTCGAATGCTATGGTCTGTATTCCGACCAATCCTGATTTCAGCTCGCTTAACATTGCGTCGGCGATTCAGGTGTTGTGTTACGAGGTCTATCGACGTCATCAATTCGCACCTGAAACACCAAAGCCGGATAGTCAGGATACGATTGCAGCAAGCGTTGAAACCGCAGGTTATATCGCTCATCTGGAAAAAGTATTGGTTGAAACAGAATTTCTGGATCCCGAGCAACCTGGGCTGATTATGCAACGCCTGCGTCGTCTATACCTTCGCAACGAATTAACCCGCAATGAAATCAATATTTTGAGAGGCATGTTGACTGCAATCGAGAAACGAATCGATTGATCATTTCGGATAGCAGCTACGGTTGGTTGTTCGACCACTAGTTGTTACAAGCGGTTACAAATCGTTACCCTGCTGAAAAGCTTCCCTGGCAAGGTCCGACTAAGATCTGTTCCGTCATTCATCTGAAACGGAGAAATTCATGAAACGCTCTACCAAAATTATTGCCGCAGTTTTACTCGTTGCCGGTAGTACCAGCGCTGTTTTTGCTTTCAGCAAACCTGGGCACTGGCAAATGAGTCCTGAAGAGAAAGTCGAGTTTGTTACTGATCGTGTCACTCAAAAACTGGAACTGGACGCTCAACAGCAGCGGAATTTTACTGATCTGACTGAACTCGTTGTGCAAATTATGCTCGATGCAAAAGCCAGCAAGGTGCAGCAAATTGATGAGTTAAAAGGACTGTTACAAGAATCCAGCTTTAACCAGGCAGCTGCACTTGATCTGATTCAGAAAAAAACACAAATGGTCAGTGAAAAAGCGCCCCTGGTAATTTCTTCGCTAGCCGTGTTTCTTGATTCATTAAACAGCGAACAAAAACAAAAGATGCAGAGGTTTTTCGAAAATCGCCGGAAACATTATCGACATGGTGATGACGAGTAAAACTGGATTCAGGCAGCGCTTCTTCTAAAGTCGAGTTGCGCTGTACAATATGCTGCCGAATCTGAAAACTGTTCCGATGCCCGAACTTCTATTGATCGATGATGATGTGAAACTGGCCGCACCATTGCGCCAGTATCTCTCAAAATTCGAAATGTTACTGGAACATGACACTCATCCTATAAAAGGTATCGAGAGGTTGAAACAGACTAGCTTTGACCTGGTTATTCTCGATGTCATGTTGCCTGAAATCGATGGCTTTGAAACTTGCCGCCGGATACGGCAGTTCAGTGAAATTCCGATAATAATGCTA
>QIJI01000271.1 GCA_003231795.1 Gammaproteobacteria bacterium | reverse complement strand
GATGCTGCGTAACTGGATGCGTGCAGGTGATAACTCGGGCAACATGCCTTGATCTGACAGGTACTGATCGACGTTTCGGTACAGCGGACCGAGGGATTCGATAAAACGGTCTGCAAAAAGATGATAGAGCGCAATTTTGCAGTTAACTTCCAGGTTCAGGCTGTCAATTGCGTATCGAAATGACTCGCACAGGCGTTTTACCTGTAACGGGTTTTCGTAAACACTGGCACGTGAACGCTTGATACAGGCCTGCAGCCTTTTCAGAATGGTATGATCAAATTCCTTGAAAGCGTCGTCGTAACGGTCAGTAATAATCTGTAGTTCGCCGATCTCAGCGGCACCATTGGCGCTATCCAGCCCGAGCGTTAGCCAGTCGCGCGCGCCGATTTCCTGAGCACGTGATTTGTTGCCTTCTTCAAACTCCAGAAAATACTTTCTCAATTGAAATGTGAAGGCTGAACAGAGAATGCGCTGCTTGTGCTGGATCAGCTTGACCACGCGATTGCCGTCTTGATCAGAAAGGCTCCAGCCATGATAATCCCCGGCACCATCGATCATGCGCAGCAGCATGTCGGTTATGCGATTTTTACTGAGGTTTACGATATCAGCAAAGATGTCTTCACCTGATGCTGAATGCGTATTCTGGCGCTTGTCTGAACCTTTCATTCTGGCAGCGTTAGTTTCGGGGACGAGAAGCCTGATAATAGGTTAAAAAGGGGTTGAAAT
Organism: Gammaproteobacteria bacterium; assembly: GCA_003231795.1. Taxonomy (GTDB): domain Bacteria; phylum Pseudomonadota; class Gammaproteobacteria. The sequence goes on along the minus strand of QIJI01000271.1, from coordinate 2,882 downwards.
TATGAGACTCTTTTCATATTTTTGCCGCGGCATACTTTTTTCTGACAGAAGGTATAAAATTTTTGTTGAGTGGAAGCCCCGATTTCCAGGATGCTTAATCTGAAACTATTTATTACAGGCCATAAAGGCTTCGAAACGCCTTTGTTTCACGAGTTGCGCGGTATTCTGCGCGCCGACGACGTGAAGCTGAACAAAGTTTATGGTGGCGTCGAAATTCAGGCTTCGATTATGGCGGTATACAAAATCTGCCTGCATTCGCGCCTGGCTAATCGCGTATTCTGCGAGTTGCTCCAAACCCGGATCGAAGACGAGTCCCAATTGTACCAGGCGGTATATCAAATTGACTGGAGCCAGCATATGCAGGCTCGTAACAGCCTTGCGATCTCGGCCACGGTTTCGAGTTCAGGTCTCAATCACAATCAGTATGTCGCGCTTAAGGCAAAAGATGCAATTGTCGATCAGTTCAGGGAGAATTGCGGCAGCAGACCCACGGTCGAACGGAGCCAGCCCGACCTCCAGGTCCATATCAATATTCATCGTAACCAGGCCAGTATCAGTCTCGATCTGTCGGGTGATAGCCTGCATCGTCGCGGATATCGCCAACAGCATTCGGGGGCACCGCTGAAAGAGCATCTCGCCGCGGCTTTGCTGTTACAGGCAGGCTGGAAAGAAGACACGACCGAAAGGCTGGTAGATCCTATGTGTGGCTCGGGTACATTTGCGATTGAAGCCGCGATGATTGCAGCCAATATCGCACCCGGGTTAGAGCGCTCCTATTTCGGTTTTTTGCGTTGGCAGCAGCATCAACCCGACCTGTGGCAGGAATGCATTGAAAAAGCGCGTACTGTGATCAAGCCAGGTGAGATTTGTGTTTTTGCGAGCGATTATGACAATAAGGCGCTGCAAATTGCACGCGACAATGCGCAACGCGCTGGGGTGTCGGGACTGATCGAGTTTTCGCACCAACAGATATCCGAACTCGAGCTTGCGACATCGCAACAAAAATCATTGTTTATTTGCAACCCGCCCTATGGAAAACGCCTTGGTTCTGAACAGGAACTCGGTGATTTGTATGCTGATCTCGGAAACTGTCTGCTGCGTCACAATCCGGCCCGGCTTGCAATCATTTCGGCAAATCCGGATGTTTTGCACCGATTGAAGATGAATCGTGTCAGTCGCAAGGCGGTATATAACGGCCCACTGGAATGCCTTTTTGCGATTTACAATAACGAGGTTGCAACTGAGTGCCTCGTCATTAGTAGCAAGGCCGCCGTCATCGACGACCAGATAGCCCAGCCTTTACGAAATCGACTAAACAAAAACGCTCGCCATCTGCAGCGCTGGGCACGTAAAAATGCGATCAGTTGCTATCGACTATACGATGCTGATCTTCCTGAATTCTCGTTTGCGCTGGATCGTTATCAAAGTGATATTACACCTTCGATTGAATGGTTTCATTTGCAGGAGTACCAGGCACCGTCAACGATTGATAGCGATAAGGCCCGCGCGCGGATTGAACTGGCCAGGCAGGTAGTGGCCGAAGTTTTCTCGGTGCCCGAAGATCGCCTGTTCTGTAAAGTTAGAAGCCGTCAAAGAGGACAGGCGCAGTATCAAAAGCAGGATGATCAGCGTGAGTTTTTCCAGGTCAGAGAGGCCGATGCGTCGTTGTTGATCAATTTGAGCGACTATCTTGATTCCGGTTTATTTCTGGACCATCGCATAACCCGGGAACGGGTGCGTCGTCGGGTCGAAGGTAAATCGGTGCTCAACCTTTTTTGTTATACCGGCACGGTTGGTGTGCAGGCGGGCCTCGGAGGTGCCAGTTCGGTAGTCAATGTCGATTTATCCGCTACCTATTTGAAGTGGGCAGCCGAAAATCATGCGCTGAATCAATTGAGCGATGAAAGTCGTTATCAGTTTCTACGTGCCGATATCATGCATTTACTCGCAAGTCCCGAGCGCTTTTCGCTGCAGCGGGAATATGATCTGATATTCCTGGATCCACCGTCGTTTTCCAATTCGAGCAGTATGCAGCAGACGCTGGATATTCAGCGAGATCACTCGTTGTTGCTGCAGCAGTCGATGCGACTACTGGCCAAAGACGGCATGTTGATATTTTCAACCAACCGCCGGGGATTCAAACTATCCACTAAAATCGAACAGGATTACCGGGTTCAGGATATAACCCGGGCCACCATTCCTGAAGACTTCAAGCGTAGTCGGGGAATTCACCGATGCTGGGAAATTTGCCATGTCGGCTGAGATCCTTCCTGATGGTTGAAGAAGTCCACGATTTCCATCAGTTGTTTGTCGATGATGTGCCGATGATGGATGTGCGAGCGCCGGTTGAATTTATCCGGGGAGCTTTTCCAACGGCGACTAATATTCCGTTACTGGATAACACTCAGCGCGAGCAAATTGGAACCCGTTACAAACAGGCCGGGCAGGATGAGGCGATCCGTCTCGGTCTCGAACTGGCGACGCCGGAGATCCGACAACAGCGTCTGGATCACTGGTTAAGGTTTTGCCAGTCTCATCCAGACGGAGTGCTCTATTGTTTTCGTGGTGGTTTAAGATCCCGTACCACGCAGCAATGGATTAGCGATCAGGGTGTTGACTATCCGTTGGTGAGCGGTGGTTATAAAGCGATGCGTCGTTATCTGATCGAGCAACTCGAATATTCGGTTCAGCAGGTTCCGCTGGTTTGTGTCAGCGGATTGACTGGAGTCGGCAAGACCCGATTGTTACTGAAGCTAACTCATCATATCGATTTTGAGGGCCTGGCAAATCATCGCGGTTCGGCTTTTGGCCGAGATCTCTTCGACCGTCAGCCCGCAGTTATTGACTGGGAAAACTCGGTTTCGATCGAATTTGTCAAACAC
>QIJI01000135.1 GCA_003231795.1 Gammaproteobacteria bacterium | reverse complement strand
AACGACCTGTCCGTTGCGCGTCGATGTCTGAATTGAAATTACACCCTGCCCACCGCGTCCCTGCACCGAAAAGTTATTGACCTGGGTGCGTTTCCCATATCCATTTTCGGTCGCAAACAGTATCTGGCCTGCCTCGTCGTCCAGCGCGATCAGTGAAATCACTTCGTCTGAAGGCTTGATTTTAATACCACGAACGCCGGCCGCTGTTCTACCCATTGCGCGAACATCATTCTCGTCGATCCGAATGCCTTTGCCAGCACTGGTGAATAGTAATAAATCGGCTTCACCATTGGTTAGCTGAACACCGATCAGGCTATCTTCGTCGCGCAAATCGAGCGCGATAATGCCGTTGGTACGCGGTCGGGAAAAATTTGATAACGGGGTTCGCTTGACCTTGCCACTGGCGGTCGCAAAGAAAATAAACTGGTCTTCGGGATACTCGCGTACCGGCAAAATAGCAGTAATACGTTCGTTTTCTTCCAGTGGTAACAAGTTGATCATCGGGCGTCCGCGCGCTGTACGGCTGCCGATCGGAAGTTTATATACCTTTTGCCAGTAAACTTTGCCGCGAGTAGAAAAGCAGAGCAAGGTGTCATGCGTCGATGCGGCGAACATCTGCTCGACAAAGTCTTCGTCTTTAACCTTGGTTGCAGCCTTGCCCCTGCCACCGCGGCGTTGCGCCGAGTAAGACTCGAGCGGTTGCGCCTTGGCGTATCCGAGGTGCGATATAGTGACTACCACGTCTTCTTCGCTGATCAGGTCTTCGACTGTCAGATCGGAGTGATCAATCAAAATTTCGGTGCGCCTCGGGTCAGAAAATTCTTCACGGATTTCATTGAGTTCGCGACGAATTTCCTGTTTCAAACGCTCATCACGATTCAGAATATCGAGCAGGTCTTCGATCTTTTCGATTATTTCCCGATATTCGGAAATAATCTTGTCCTGCTCCAGACCGGTCAATTTGTGCAGACGCAAGTCCAGAATCGCCTGCGCCTGCTTTTCGGTCAGGCGGTAATTCGCATCGATTAAACCGAACTCTTCACCAATGTTTTCCGGACGAGAGGATTCGGCGCCGGCCCGTTGCAGCATGTCCTGCACTACCCCCGGAGGCCAGGATTTATCCAGCAACGCGACCTTGGCCACGGCAGGACTTGCAGATTGTTTTATCAATGCAATAATTTCGTCGATGTTGGACAGCGCTACCGCGAGACCTTCGAGCATGTGAGCGCGGTCACGCGCTTTGCGCAAATCAAATATCGTTCTGCGCGTAACCACTTCGCGGCGATGCAGGATGAAGGCCTCAAGAATTTGCTTGATATTGAGCAAGCGCGGCTGACCATTGACCAGTGCGACCATATTGATGCCGAATACATTCTGCATCTGTGTTTGTTTGTAGAGGTTATTCAGCACTACGTCGGCAATCTCGCCGCGACGTAACTCGATCACCATGCGCATGCCATCTTTATCGGACTCGTCACGCAACCCGGTAATCCCTTCGAGTTTTTTGTCCTTCACCAGTTCAGCAATTTTTTCCAGCAGCCGGGCCTTGTTTACCTGGTAAGGAAGTTCGGTGACAATGATGCTTTGTTTTGACGACTTGTCTTCTTCGTAATGCGTTCGCGCGCGTAAATATATTTTGCCTTTACCGCCGCGATAAGCTTCCCGAATACCGCGCGCACCGTTGATAAACCCCGCGGTGGGGAAATCAGGGCCGGGAATACATTCCATTAGCTGTTCGATACTGGATTCCGGCTGATCGATCAGCAAGATACAGGCATTGACCACCTCTTCCAGATTGTGCGGTGGAATATTGGTCGCCATGCCCACCGCAATACCGGAGGAACCGTTAATCAGCAGATTCGGAACCCGTGTCGGTAACACGACCGGCTCATATTCTGACTCGTCGTAATTAGGCAGAAACTCGACAGTTTCCTTATCCAGATCGGCCAGTAGTTGATGCGCAATACGCGACATACGCACTTCGGTATAACGCATCGCAGCCGGTGAATCACCGTCGACCGAACCGAAGTTGCCCTGTCCATCAACCAGCATATGTCGCATCGCAAAAGGCTGCGCCATGCGTACGATAGTGTCGTAAACTGCGGTATCACCGTGCGGGTGATATTTACCAATCACATCACCGACGACGCGAGCCGATTTTTTGTAAGCTTTGTTATAGTCGTTACCCAGTACACTCATCGCGAAAAGTACGCGCCGATGGACTGGCTTAAGACCATCGCGGACGTCGGGCAGCGCGCGCCCGACAATGACGCTCATGGCATATTCGAGATACGATTGACGCATCTCGTCTTCTAAATTAACAGGAATAATTTCTTTGGCGATATCGGCCATAAAATTCGTTACTCAACGGTGAGAATTGTCACAGGAATGGATTATTTCGAATCTGCGCGATTTTATCACAAACCGTGGGGTCAACACTACTGAATAGAACGCCTCGCTAACGCGAAATTAAACCTATTTGGGAGATTCTCATCAAATTGTTGGTATTTCGATGGCGAATGGTTCGGATCGGTGCAATATCGATTTTCTCTACCGCATAAATCTTGTAAGGTTCGGCAATGAAACATCGCTACCAAATTCTGCAACCCGACTGGATTGTAACTGTCAATTCTGAATTTGAAGTGTTGCAGGACTTTGCTGTAGTAGTTAAAAATAACCGCATTGACGCGTTGATTTCAGACCAGGAAATTAACCAGATACCCGAGTATCAAGAAGCAGAAATTATCGATCTGCCTGGCTGCGTTCTGATGCCGGGCCTGATCAATAGCCATACCCATGCATCGATGAGCCTGTTTCGAGGAATGGCCGATGACCTGCCCTTGATGGAATGGTTGAGCGAGCATGTATGGCCGGCCGAGGCAAAATGGGTAAATTCTCAATTTTGCATCGATGGCTTCCAGCTCGCGGCCGCTGAAATGATTCGTTCGGGCACCACCTGTTTTAACGATATGTACTTTTTCCCGGACGAAATAGCCCGCAGTGCCCAGCAAACAGGGATACGTTGTGTGGTTGGATTGATCGTACTCGATTTCCCGACTGCATGGGCTCAAAACGCCGATGAGTATTTACACAAGGCACTGGCCGTCCATGATGAGATACGGGAATTTTCACTGGTCAGTAGTGCACTAGCGCCGCATGCGCCTTATACCGTGTCGGATGAGCCTTTACAGAAAATTGCGATGTACAGTAGTGAACTCGATATTCCGGTGCACATGCATGTGCACGAAACCGCATCTGAGGTTGCCGAGGCGCAAAAGGCTAGTGGCAAGCGCCCGCTCGAAAGGCTAGACCAGTTAAACCTGTTGACCCCGAATCTGATTGCGGTACATATGACCGAATTGAACGAATTCGAAATTAACCGGATTTCGGAGGCAGGAGTAAACATCGTGCATTGCCCTGAATCCAATCTGAAACTGGGTAGTGGAATCTGCCCAATAGCGGAACTGCTGCAAAGGGGCATTAATATCTGCCTTGGGACCGATGGTGCCGCCAGCAACAACGACCTCCACTTGCGTGGTGAAATGCGCACTGCCGCTTTACTGGCCAAGGGTAGCAGCGGCAACGCCACTGTTTGCAACGCTCGTCAG
>QIJI01000171.1 GCA_003231795.1 Gammaproteobacteria bacterium | reverse complement strand
GCAAACCCTATCGGCCGTAATTTCTCGCTCTCGGTCAACCTTGGAAACCAGAGCACTACTGTGAGCCACGAGCCAAACAATCCCGCTATAGAAAATGACGCCATCTGGCGTAAACCCGGGAAGGGAGTTAGCACCATTACGGCATAGGCCGTGACGCTCGAAAACAATCCTAGCAACAGACCAGTCAGGATTTTCGGCAATACCTGTGTTGCAGCGGTATAGCGGCGTTCGCTCAGGAAATGCAGTGCGTAGTCGACAGAAACCCCGACTAACCCGGCGCCAAAAGCCAGTGTGATGAGGTGGACTTTACCGAAAATAAGTACGGTCATCGCTGTGGCAAAAGTACAACCAACACCGATTGGCACTAGCATCAACATTAATGGACGGATGCGACGATACACCAGTAATACGGCAAGAGTGATGCCCAGCAGTGACCCCAGTCCGATGGTTGAAATTTCTGTTTTTGCCTGTTGGGCACCGACGGCCGCGTGGATCAGCATGCCTGACATTTGAATGCTATCGCTGGCAGCGAGCAGGTCTCGCTGCTGCTCGATTCTGGTCAACAGTATGTTTTGCAAGATTGGGGAAAAAGGGTCGCCGTTTAATAACAGCGTGAGCAGGTACGTCGGTCGTTCGGTGTCACTGACTCTTAGCAGTGATTCCGCTATCTCGATATTCAGGTTGCTGCTTTGATTCTTTTGCAGTTCAAGAAAAAGTCCGAACGGATCATCGACCAGCGTGCTGGTACCGGTGGAAACCGGGCCAAACAGATTCAGCAATGCTTGCCCGGCGATTTTTTGACTCTGGCCCGCCAGCAGTAATTGCCTGTAGCCTGCATCGATAACCGTGAACCGATAGGGGAACAGTTCGCTGCGAAGGCGCTCGATTTCGCTGGCCTCGATACGCCAGGTTACATCCTCGACCACGGACAGCTGCTCAAGTTCTTGAGCCATAGTCGTAACGGCTGCGCGGATTTTTCTATCGTCTTCGCCGCTAACCAGCAACAGCAGGCGCGCGGAAAATTCCTGGCTTATTTTATCACTGGCCTGCTGTACCAGAGGTTGCTGTTCGGATTCGGGAAGCAGGGTCAGAATGCTGGAGTCGAAGGCTACGCCCCGGCTTGCCGCTAACGCAATGCTTGCAATTACAAACAGTAACCAGCCAACTGCCAGCGGTTTAATTTTAAAATCCTGATGTGCCATTTAAGCCGCTATTTGAGAACAATCGTTGTACGGTCGCCACTGCTTTCATGTAACACGATTTTTTCTAGCTGCTCGCTGCCGCTTAGTTCGACACGAGTAAAAGTCAGACGCGCAGTTTGGTCTAGAGGTTTTAGCACCGCATGCCAGTTGTCGCCATCGGTGCTCCCGCTGAGTTCGACATAGGACTCCAGGGTTTTCCAGTCTGCCGTTAATATTGCGAAAAATATTTCACCCAGTGCGGCAGCGGCTGGGTTGGTGCTGGTATCCAGCTGCAGTAATTCTTCGCCATTTTGCTTGCTTCTTACTTCGGTCGGCGTAATCAGCAGTTCACTTTGGATTGGCTCGAGAATTTCCCAGCGAATTGATTTGCCGCGTACATAGTCAAACACCCCACTAGATTCCAGGCTCGCATCCACCGCCTGGAGGTACTTTTGCTGGACGAAAGAGCCGGCGTGTTTCTCTGGCAGGCCGGTAATTTGCGTCAGCTGATTGAAACTGACCTCGCTGCGTACGCTAAACGGCAGAAATAGCAGAGCGGCGCCCAAGAAAAGTTTTTTCAAGGCTCAATCCCCAGCTTGTAGAATAAAATGTCAGGTGAGGCATACATCATTTCCCCGTTTTTCATGTCTATTGCAACCTGGACCGTGTAGGCGCGGGTCAACCGCTTTGCCGTTTCGGCGTCTCTGATTTCGTAGCTAACTTTAAGTCGATTTTCCCATTCGTCGAGCTTTGCTATAACCCGTACTTTCTGTTGAAAATACAGTGGTTGCGGATAACGAATGCGCATGTCGATGACTGGCCAGGCATAACCGGATTCCTTCATCTGAGGGTAGTTATAATCTATTGTTTCAAGCATTGCGCAGCGTGCGATCTCCAGGTATCTGACATAGTGTCCGTGCCAGGCGACGCCCATGGAGTCCACGTCATGAAACGGAACTTCGATTTCTACTTCGGCCTCTGTCATCTGCTCACTCCGTGTCCAGCCGTCATTTTCGGAAGTTCTTTTCGCAGCCGGGAGCAGGATTATTTTCCGACGGCGCTTCGCTATCCCAGTAGTGGAAAAAGTTGAACCATTGTAGTGGCGCCTTGAGACAGTAAAACTCGAGTCGCAGTGCGAATTTCTGTACCGCTTCGTCGAGCGTATTCAGTCGTTTTTTTCGATCGCTGAAGTCCAGCTTGCGCGCGAAATGTTCAACGTAAATATGATAACGATCTAATTGTTTCAAACAAAACATCAGGTACACCGGGCATTTCAACAGGCCGGCAAGAACAAAAGCACCCTGGGGCATGGGCGCAATTTGTCCCAGAAACCTGACCCGGGACACGCGTTTTTGTCCGGTAACCGGAGTACGGTCGCCTGCAACGACAACGTAGCCGCCCGCTTTGATACGTTCCGATAATTTCATCGCCGTTACCGGCGATATGTCCGTCACCTGCATAATCTCGACCTCTGTATTACCACTAACTCTTTTCATCAGCCGATTGAACTTTTCAGCATGTTGAGTATAGATCAAAATGGTCAGCTTCAGGTTCGGCAGTTGATTGGCAAGTGCGCTGCAGACTTCGAAGTTTCCCAGATGCGAAACGACAATTATCCCGCCCTTGCGCTCGGTATTCATTTTACTGAGGATGTCGGGAGTCTCAAATTCGACATCGTCACTCAAAATTTTGCCCATCCAGGCCAGTAGCTTATCCACCAGAATTTCGCCAAACATGACGAAATGCCGAAATGAAGAAAGCCCGGCGCGTTTATCCTCGGGCAGGAAGTGGCTGATTTGTTGCAGGTACTGTTTCGATGCTGCTCGGGCTTTGGGTTGGAACAAGTAGTAATAGACGATGACCGGGTAAAGCAACAACCTGAATCCGCGGGGTCCGAAAATACGGAATATCAACAACATGAACTTCATTCCCAGCACGGTTCCGGATTCGCCTCTCCTCGACCAGTGGGGGTTGGAATCATGCATTAAATCTGCGCCATAAAATTGCCGGGAAACGGTACAACATGCCAAAAAAAAGCCTCGTGTGCATCCAGCTAATCAACAGATTATCCTTCCACACATTAAAATGTGACACTCCATCTATTGGGTAGTGCACTCGAATCGGAAGATTGGTCACGTGGCCACCGCGCCAACTCCAGCGCACCATAACCTCGGTATCGAAATCCATGCGGTTACCGCAGGGTTCCTGTGCAAGCATTGCGGTAATCGCCGCCAACGGATAAACCCTGAACCCACACATGGTGTCGCGTATTTCGAATGAAAGCGTGTTAATCCAGACCCAGACATGGGTTAGATAGCGAAAGTAATAGCGGACCATCGGGACGTTATCGTACCGTGGGTAACCGGTTACCAGAGCGCCCGGGTTGGCCTTGCTGACAGCAACAAACCTTGGTAGATCCACTATATCGTGCTGACCATCGGCAT
>QIJI01000370.1 GCA_003231795.1 Gammaproteobacteria bacterium | reverse complement strand
CAGTGATTGAAAAATTGCAGGCCTCGGGTGAACTGGTTAAAACGCTGGCTAATTATGACGCACCTCAGGGTAAAGGCGAATTCCTCGAAAATCTTGCCGTATTTTTTCGCGACCAGTATGGATGGAATATCGGTGCCAACAACATCGCGTTAACCCATGGTAGCCAGAATTCATTTTTTGTTTTGTTCAATGCCTTTGCAGGATCTTCAAAATCGGGACGCAAGCGGGACGCAAGCGCGTCTTGATACCCCTGGTTCCGGAATATATCGGTTATTGCGATGTCGGCATTGAAGCCGATTTGATAACCAGCCAGCATGCCAGGATTCATCTTCTGGATGACGGGTTTTTCAAGTATCAACTCGATATCGATAATTTGCAGGTCGATAATTCGACTGGATTAATTTGCGTATCCCGACCTACTAACCCCAGTGGTAATGTTCTCACCGATCAGGAATGTGATCAGCTTGATCGACTCGCAGGTAATAACGATGTACCACTGCTTATCGACAGCGCTTATGGGACGCCTTTTCCGAACATCATATTTAATCAGGTAAACCCGTTTTGGAACGAAAATTGTATTGTCTGTATGAGTCTGTCGAAACTGGGGTTGCCGGGGGCGCGGACCGGTATCGTAATTGCGAATGAAGAAGTGATTCGATTCTTTAGCAATATGACTGCGATCACCAGTCTGGCGCCGGCCGGAATTGGGGCGGCGTTAGTCAATCAGTTAATACTGGATCGCAGCCTGTTACCCTTATGCAACGACGTCATTCGACCGTTCTATCAACAACGTTCACAGCTTGCTGTCAGGTTGTTACGTGAAGCTATAGATGATTCCCGGCTGCATATTCATAAACCGGAAGGCTCGATGTTTCTATGGTTATGGTTTGAAGGTCTCGGTATCACAACGACTGAGTTATATCAGCGGATGAAGAAAAATGGTTTGTTGGTGGTACCGGGAAAATATTTTTTCCCTGGGCAGCGGTCTGTTTCGGATCATGCCGAAAGCTGTATCCGCATGAATTACGTGCAAAGCGAGGAACAACTGTATAGAGGCATCGAAATACTGGCGGCAGAGTTGCGGGCTTGCTGGTAGTCGAGTCGGTTATTTTGAGGTATGAGTAAAGACGCCATCCCAGTCATCGCCGGGCGGCTCGTTGCGAAAATGCATAATACGGTCCATATAAAGCTGGTAGAGAAATCTCTCGGGATTTAATCGATTAAGATTGAAAAAATCCAGTTCCGCCTTGTCCCAGGACTGTGCACGGAAGTTCATTAAAGCCTTTTTGTAACTGGTTATTTCGGAAGTAATCGATTTTTCGAGATCATTTTTGTGACCGACCGGTTCGAATATCGCAACTGGCTCATTCTTACCCTTGACCCGAACCAGATCGAGTTCGCGGAACACGAATTCAGGAATCGCATTCTTGGTGGATTCACTGACAATAATATCTACCCCGTAGTTTTTGGTCAAACCTTCGAGCCTTGATCCGAGATTAACCGCATCTCCAAGAACGGTATAAGCCATGCGAAACTCGGACCCCATGTTTCCGACGTTCATGTTACCGGTATTCAAGCCGATACCAATCTTGACCGTGGGCCAGCCGCGCTGCTTAAAGTCTTCCTGCATTATTACAAGTTCGTCCATCATTTCCATGGCGGCATAGAGCGCGTGTCTGGCGTGTTCCGAATCGGTAATCGGTGCGCCCCAGAAAGACATGATCGCATCGCCCATATACTTGTCGATGGTGCCGCGATTTTTATGAATTACCCGGGTCATTGGAGTCAGCAGTGCATTCATTAACTGGGTTAGCTGTTTCGGGTCCATGCCTTCAGATATCGTGGTGAACCCGCGAACATCGGAAAATAAAACGGTCATCTCTCGATTTTCACCCTCTAGCGAATATTCGTCGGGCGACTCTGACATTTCATCGACTAGTTCGGGCGGAATGTAGTGTCCGAACAGGTTGGCCAGTTGTCTTTTGCCGCGGGATTCTATGAAAAAACCATAACTCATGTGCATCATAAACAGCAGTACAATCAACAACATTGGGCTGGCCAACGGTAGTATCAGGTTGCTGTTCCACGCAACAAAAGTTCCCGCCATTACTACTCCGGATACTCCAACGGTAGCGACAGCGGCCAACAACGGTGAAACCAGGGGTAAAATTAATGCCATGCTGATTGCAATGACGATTAGCAAGACAAATTCATATCCTACCGTCCAGGCGGGTTTATGCTTTATACGATCATCAAGAATGCCAGAGATAATGTTAGCGTGTACTTCCACTCCGGGATAAATATTTTGAACCGGAGTGGATCGCAAATCGAGCAGCCCGGGAGCCGAGGTACCGATTAGGACTATTTTATCTTTAAGCGCCAGTGGATTTACTTGACGGCTTAAAACTTTATGCGCCGGGATATAGGGGAAGCTGCCCTGTGTTCCGCGATAGGGAACGAACACAGCACCATTCGCATCGACCGGTATTTTGTAGTCAGCAACATTTATACTTTCAAGCGCATAATACTCTTTACCGCCCTTGCTGCCTTCGGTTTCAACTGCCAACTGGATACCTGCGGCATCAAGGTGGCTTTGAGCTGTAGCCAGAGCCAGCGAGGCGTAAAGGTAACCCTCATAGGATTGAACCAGCGGTACCCGGCGGAATACACCGTCGCTATCGACAAATGGATTGTCGAAATAACCACCTGATTTTGCCGATGCCTGCAGAATTTCCAGATTTCCGCCGTAACCAGCCGCCTTATTGATTGGGAGTCGCTCGCTCCACTGTGCATCCATCTTGGTTAGCGCAGGAGGCAGTAAACCAATGACTCCGATTTCACCTTCCTGAAGATTGGTTTTGAAGTAGTATCCCATGACGATATTTTTACCAACCAGGCTTTCGGCAAAAATTTCGTCGTGTAAAAGACTGGGCCTGATTTCATCTAGTGCCTGTATATATTCGGGGCTGTTTTTAAGCGAAGTCCGGGCAAGCTGTTCGAATTTTTCCAGTCCCGAGCTTTCATCCTTTTCGGCGAACACGATATCAAAGCTAACTACATCGACTTCATAGTGACTAAAAAGATTGTTGGTCAGGATGGCCAGCTTGTCGCGACTCCAGGGCCACCGGCCGACTTCTGCAAGCGAGTTTTCGTCGATATCAACTATGACGATGCGATCGTCAATAGTATCGAGTCGGGTAAAATTGAGGCGGGTGTCGTAGGTCCAGTTTTCCAGCTGCTTAACAAACGGATATTTGTACAGACCAGAAGTATCGATAAGCAATGCTAGCAGAATTAATCCGCCGGAAGCCAACCTGACGATGCGCTGTATTTGCATTGCTAGCTCCCGGTATTAAGCTCGGATGAGCAAAGTGGGTTTATTATTTCAGGTAAAATTCCATCTTAACGCCGGCAACCTCGATAATATCGTGGCTTTTAAGTTCATGGGCGTTAGATCCGATCGGTGATCCACCGACCTTGGGTACGTTATTGCTAGGTCCGCCATCGACGTGAATCAGGAAAAATCCCTGCGGACGTCGAGTAATTGCAGCAACCTGCACCCCAGGTTGACCGATAGTGGTCAACGCCTTGGTTAATATCAATTCTTTGCCGGCATTGGCGCCACTCAATAATTGCAGGCAGGCTTCTTTGTTGGCCATTGGAGAGGCTGCGGTGGTAGCGGCTTCAGATGCAATTGCCGCCGAAATTTTTTGTACAGACTTGTCAATTTCCTTGCTACCGGCTTCTTCCGGCATGCCGGCTTCGAATGATCATGGTTTGCTCGAAGTCCTGCTCTGCGCCACCCGACGAGTTTTGATAGGTGATCTGATATTTTCCGAGCGTTATATTGTCACCGTTTTCGAGCGCGTGCTTTTTAACAAGCTTGCCGTTTACGTAGGTTCCGTTGGTACTGCCCAAATCTTCGAGGAACGAGTCTTCAAGAATAGTTATGACCTGTGCATGCCGGCCGCTCACTGACAGGTTATCGATCGGAATATCATTAGTGGGCTTACGACCAATGGTAGTCGTTTCATTGGTTAACTCGTACTCGGTTTTCTCGCCCG
>QIJI01000518.1 GCA_003231795.1 Gammaproteobacteria bacterium | reverse complement strand
GGTTATCAACACCAATTCCCCGCGACAGCTCGACGTTCCGATGTGCCAGGGCATTATCGATTTTGCGCGCGCCGGCCAGGTCTCGGTGATTACGCCATTCACATTGGCTGGGGCCATGGCTCCGGTCACAATGTCGGGGGCTCTGGTGTTACAACACGCCGAGGCAATGGCCGGCATTGTCTTGTCACAGCTCGTGCGCAAGGGAGCACCTGTGGTGTACGGCTCGTTCACTTCCAACGTCGATATGAAATCCGGTTCGCCGGCATTTGGAACCCCGGAATTTGTCCGTGCCGCATTCGGTGCTGGCCAGTTAGCTCGCCATATCAAGCTGCCATGGCGTGGTTCTGCTGCCACCGCGTCCAACGCACCCGATGAACAATCGGTTTACGAATTTTTGATGTCGGCCTGGGGCAGCGTGCTCGGTGGCGTGAATATGATGATACATGCGGCTGGCTGGCTCGAAGGTGGCCTGACCGGCTCGATGGAAAAATATATTCTCGACATTGAAATGCTGCAAATTTTCGCCGAAATATTTCAACCGCTAAATTGTGACGATGCTGAACTCGCGTTCGATGCGATAGCGAACGTCGAACCGGGCAGCCATTTTTTTGGTTGCGATCACACCATGGAACGATACCAGACCGCATTTTACGAACCCCTGGTCTCGGACTGGAGTAACTTCGGACAATGGAGCGACAACGGCAGCTTGACTGCAACGCAACGTGCAAACGGAATCTGGAAGAAAATCTTGCAGGACTTTGAGGCACCGAAGATGGACCCGGCCCGGACCGAGGAACTGCAGGCTTTCATTGAACGGCGTACCGCCGAGGGGGGAGCGACAATCGAATAGTTCGCCTTACTCACCCGCCTTCCCGGCAATTGCTCCGATACATTGGACCGCCGCATTGCTCTATCCCCAGGACAAGCTACAGAATGGTCAGAGGATCATTTAACTGGCGAATGACCCCCACTGCCTGGCAGAATCGGAATCTCGCTTTTGGACATCACATTTTCTTCGGCGGGTTTACCTTGTCCCTTTTCGCTTCCTTTTTTATTTCCTTTTGAATCAGGCGTAGAATCCAGTTCGACAAACTACGACCATCCCGTTCGGCCAGTTTTTTTGCGCGTTTCTTGAGATCCGTCTCCACACGAATATTGATGATTTTCTCTTTGGCCATATCGAATTGTTCAGATTTACAAACCAGTAGCTTTATTACGATTGCTTTATATCATTCTAGCCCGGAAATTTCATAAATTTGCGCGAAGATCGCGCAGACCATGGTTTTCAAGGGGAAAGGGGATTTCACGGGGAACAACCATCGTGCATAATTTATGAATTTTCCGGGCCAGGGACAGCAATTCCAAAAGTGTAGATAGCTCGAGTGCGACTTTCGCCGCTATTACGCTAACGGCAATTTATACAAACTGCCGAACTCTCCCAGATCGTCATTGATCCCGGCTAATCTGAGCGCATGCCATGCCATCGCATGGTTCGACGAAGTTAACGGAATTCCGAGACTCGACTCCAGCGCGGCACAGGCCTCCATTAATCGAACCGAAGTACAGGATACAAATATCGCATCAACCTCGGCATGTTTGATCAATTCACGCACGCCCTGCTCTATCGATGCCGGGGTTATCCGTGCAACCTCGGTATCACGATCTGAGTTAAATGAGCCAAACACCGGTACTTCGAAACCACGCGCTGCAATATAGTCGGCCACAATGCGGTTAACATCGGCCGAGTAAGGTGTCAGCACGCCGATGCGGCGGGCTTTAAACGCGTCGAAAGCAGCAAATGCAGCCGTTATGGGTGTGGTACAGGCGGTATCAGGCTTTGATTCTTTGATATTTGCGAATACCGCTTCTTCCCCGATCGCCATCGACGCCGAGGTGCAGCCATAAGCCATCACGTCCACCGGCGTATCCGGGGTTATTACCCGCGCCGATTCGATAATGCGGGGTAGCATCGCGCGCAAGGTTTCGGGCGTTACAAGGTTTTCGTTATGGATTCGGCTATGGTAGAGCGCGACGCCATCGACTTTTGAAAAAACCTTGCGCCATTCGTACTCGATGGTGTAATCGGTCGCCAGAACAATTAGCCCGATACTGGCCCGGCTCGCGATACCGCCATCGGTCTCAAACGGGAGGTTTTCGATTAACATCGTTTGCGACGTTACATTGCTCGCTGGCTGGCTCATAATTCACCCGAATATCTGTGCAGCGCATACTCTACCATGAATAAAAACCAGATTGTTGGGCGAGCCATTGCGCTGAGCGCCGCTATTTTCTACGGATTCAACACCACGCTTTCACGGCTCGCATACGATACCGGCACAACCCCGGTATCCCTCACCATTTATCGATTTTTGATGTCGATGCTTTTGATGATTGTAATCGTGCTGATATTGAGAAAGTCCTGGCGCATCAAAGTGTCGCCGCTGGTGTTCGGGGCTTGCGTCTTCGGAATGGTCGCCACTTCGATCGGACATCTCGGCGCGGTCAATTATATTCCGGTCAGTCTGTCGGCAATCATCTTTTACACCTTCCCGTTGCAAGTCGTTGCCTACAAAAGAATTGCGCAACGCGAACCCATAGCCCGAAATGAATTGCTCGCGTTTGGTATTGCCTTCATCGGCATCGGTACCGCGCTCGGCCCTGATTTTCAACGGCTAGGAGCCTGTCGGATTTAGGTAAACGTAGCGAGGGAAAGTGATTTTGAGTCAGATTTATTGATCGAATGAGGCGAATAGCTGTTCTATTCAACGAATTGGATCAGAAAATCTGGCCAAAATAACTTTTCCGCAGTAGATTTATCCTAAGTCCGACAGGCTCCTAGATCCTGTCGGTCTGGCGCTGGCAGCATTCGGCTCATTTGGAGCAACCCTGTTTATTTTGACTTACGAGAGATTTCCGGCTGACAGCGACAGCTATGTGGGTACCTTGTGGATCATGATTGCGTCAGCGGCATTCTCGCTGATGGCGTTGCAATTCGGTTTCGATCTGGTGCCGCCGCAGCAGACTATTGGCTGGGTTTATCTCGCGGCGATCACCTTTTTTTCAACCATAGCTTTCGTCCTGACTTTGCAGGCCATCAATCGGGTGGGCGGTGCTATTTTTGCACTGTTTCTCAATTTTGAACCGGTCGTGATACTGATACTGGCCTGGGCAGTCATCGGCGAAGAATTATCAATACAGCGAATTACCGGTATCGCGCTGATCGTGATCGCTCTGTTTCTCAGCCATTATCCTTCCAGGCCAACCAAAGAGTCCATCACCGGGGTACCCTGAATGGCCGATACCTTCGAATGTGATTATCTGTTTTAATCGCCATCTGTAATAACAGGAAGCAAGGGAGCCTCTGATTAATTGAAGCAATCTGAAGAAAAATTTTTCGTGGTTGCACGCGAGCGAGGTGCCGAACACCCCTCGATTCCAACCTGGGCCAGTCGCAATCCAAATCCAGCTTCTATTGGGGCCACTCGCGAAATCCCGGTAACACGCGTTGAAATCGATTCGGTACCCGGCGCATTCCAACTTTTAAATGTTCTGACCACGGCAGAATGCGGACGTCTGGTCGAAATGACCGAAACGCTCGGATACCTCGAAGACGCGGCAGTATCGCTGCCTCGATCGGTACGTCACAAC
>QIJI01000274.1 GCA_003231795.1 Gammaproteobacteria bacterium | reverse complement strand
GCGACAATCGGGCTCATATCCTGAGGATTATGTTCTCGCATCATCTTTAACAGACTGGCACCATCGATATCGGGCATCTGAATATCCAGAATAATCAAATCGAATGACTGCTCCTGGTAAAGCTGCATCGCCTCGTTGCCATGTTCGGCCTCAATCACACGGTGTCCCCAGAGGCGTATTAGTTCGCTACCCAGTTTCAAATTAATGGGGTTATCGTCAACCAGAAGTACCTGTTTTTCTTTTCCGTTGAGCAACGGTGTTGCTTTGATTTTACCGATTTCATCTTTTACCGGTTGTGATAGTAGTTGACGCAGGGTCTCGCTGGTATTGATGATAGAAATAAACTCGACGCGGGAGCCAACTGCGGTATCGACGTTTTGATCATAGTGCATCGCAATCACTCGCGGTGATCCACCGGGTTGTAAATCAATAAACTGTTCCGGGTTGATATCCAGATGACGCATATCAAAAACAAGAAAATCGATATATGCCCAGTTGCGTTGTGCGATTTCCCTGACTTGAACGATACCCGATTTTGCATCGACCAGATGCACTTCGGTATGGACCCCGGTCCTATCAAACAGACAGCGGGTTTCGGTAATACAGGTCTGGTTGCCACCCATAATAAAGGCCGTATTGGCTGACAGGCTATTGGCAATTGAATTGTCAGTTTTCGCATCGACTTTGAAAGGCAGGCAAAGTTCAAACTTCGATCCCTTGCCCGACGTCGATTGCATGCTGATATCCCCTCCCATCAGGCGTGCAAGATTCTTGCTGATGACCAGTCCCAGCCCGGTTCCGGTAAAGCGCCGATTGTCCGAGCTGTCGACCTGGCTAAAGGCCTGGAACAGATTTTCCTGATCCTGTTGGGTGATTCCAATTCCGCTATCTTCGATTGAGATCGACAGCTCGACGCCATCCTCATGTTCCTGCTGAATTGAAACCATGACAATCACCTGGCCCTGGTCGGTAAACTTGATCGCGTTGCCGATCAGGTTGAGTAATATTTGTTTAAGTCTCAGTTTGTCGCCGGTGACCCAGCGAGGAGTATCGCTGTAGATAATCAGATTAAGATCGATATTTTTGGTTAACACGTTGATAAACAAAATATCCCTGGTCTGCTCGATGACCTCATATAGATCAAAGGTTTCTTCAACAATTTGTAATTTACCGGATTCCATTTTGGAGAAATCAAGAATTTCATTAATAATGCTGGTCAAATCATTGGTCGATTTGAGAATAATATCGATGTAGCGTTGCTGGTTCTGGTCCAGGTTGGATTGGCCTAACAAGCTTATAAAACCTTTGATACCATTGATCGGCGTACGAATCTCATGGCTCATATTGGCGATAAATTTGGACTTGGTCTCATTCGCATTTTGCGCTTCATCACGAGCATAGCCGAGCTCCCGGTTTTTGGTTTCCAGATCGGTAATCGCTTCGTTTAACTGGTGTGTAGCCTGTTGAATTCGCGTATTCAAATGGCGCCGGTTTGCTAGCAGGGCATGCGTCATTCGGTTAAATCCTTTTTGTACCGAACCAATTTCATTAGGCTCGATAGGCTCGATGGTTTTCCCCAACTCACCCTTCTCGACTAATTTCAAATGATCCATCAGTCGAATAATAGGTTGCGTGACTCGACGGCTGATAATTATTGTGACGATGACGGCAATGATAAGTATGCTCAGGAAAAAAATCACCGATTCCACAATGATCTTGGCAGTGGTTTTTTGTAGTTGTTGTTTTGATATATAAAGATGAACCCAGCCCAGAACCGAAGCTTGTTTTACTCCGTCCAGACTGGGGGTGAACACGTCGGCGAGCTCGATACTCTGAGACATTATGGGTTGCCGATAGTAGAAGTATTCGGTGATTTCAGCCGGGTCAAATACGGATGAAACCGTTTCAGTGATAAGTTGACCCTGGTGGTCATAAATTGAGGCCAGCACGATGTCGTTTGTGTCGACCGACTGGTCCAGTAGATACTTGATTTGAGAATCGTTGCCGCTGTAAAGATTGAATTCGGAAGCACCCGCAATCTGGCGGGCAATGATCTGACCTTTGCTATGAAGGAGTTGATTCGCCTGTTCAATGTTGCCATTGATCTGAATATAGGTAAAAAACAAATCGATAAAAAATACCGGAAGCAATGCGATCATTATTATCTGAAATTTAATGCCAGGTCGTTTCATTGATCTAGCTCATCTATCAGGGCCCGTAGATCAGTATTGGTGGGCAGATTGAGTCCAAGTGAATGAGCGACCCGCGTGTTCGTTGTAATAGAGTAAAAGCGGGCATATTCAAATCCTGTTACTACTGGACGTTGACTGTTTAACCGTTGCTTAATGATTATTGCCAGATGTCTGCCAATATCCTCCGGCGACGAAAAAATAGATCCCAGCGCACCGGCCTTGACATGCGCAGGAGAGTAGCTGATGACAGGTTTTCGGTTGCGATAACTGGTCAGTAAAACACCTTTTAGCGAGTCGCGATTGTAAATGGACTGCTGTGGCAGCATGAGTAAGGCATCTTCCTGCTTTAACAGTTTTCGCAACACTGGCAGCAACTTGTTTTTCACGTCGACTCGATGCTGAACTAAATTAACCTTGATTTTTGCCAGCAATTTTTTCTGCCGATTACTGATTTCGTAATCGGTTCGGGATATCACGCCGATGGAATCAAGTTGCAGTAACAGCTTACTGAACAATAGATATCGTCGTAAGGGTTGATCCAGCAAAACGGTAAATTTGGTTTCTAAATTGAAGCTGCGATACTGCTCAAGAGTCAGGTAGGCATTAATGGATTCGCTTGAACTTGCGAACGAACTGACGGCTTTTGCAGCGGGTTTACCCAACGCAATATACAGGCTTGTCAGTTCTCCATTGACGGGTTGTTGATCAAGCTCGTCTGCCATGAATACGTTAATACCTACTGCCTGATCGATATCATCGACAAGGGTTTCGATGGTCTTGTTGTAGTAGCTGTTATCACTGCTCTTGACGATTACCAGGCGATCGATGCCGGCCCCCGAGGCATGAGGAGAGAGCAATATTAGTGCGCTTAGAATTCCCTTTAAGCAATGCATAGTTACGATTCCATTTCGCATGTTGAATTAAAATCCGCCAGACAACCTCAGGTAAACCACCTGGTCGTGTACGTTTTCAGGCTCATAGTCTTCAAAATCTTCGAGCAGGTTCTGGCCGATGATTTCAACTCGAGTCTGATTGTTGAACTGGTAGGAATAACGTATGTCCAGACGCCGCGCCAGGGGGGTCTCTCTTTGGCTATCGAGCCAACTGATGTTATCGAGATAATACAGTGAAGCCGATATCAGATGTCGATCGTTGATTTGATAATGGCCACTGACAAAAGCGGTATAGTCAGGAAACGAATCCTGTATATTTTCATCGCTTGATTCGACGTCTACCAAACTGGCGCCGGTGTAGAACTCGAATTGAGTCGCAGGCGAATAATTGAGCGCGAATTCGATGCCTTTTACCCTGGTGCTCTCTGCATTGATGACAGTTACAACATCGAGCACACCGAGCAGTGGGCCCGCGTCTACCGGGGTAGTGGAATTAACGATGTGGTCTGTAATCTTGTAGCTGAAAATTTTGATGTCGCTACCCAGCCCATTGTCGTACTGACT
>QIJI01000039.1 GCA_003231795.1 Gammaproteobacteria bacterium | reverse complement strand
TTACGAAGACGAGTCGAACTACGATCAATTCCATTCATCGATGCAACAGTTATCCGATCTGTCGGAGTCCTTTTACCGTGATCTGACGGATCATACTGATCGATTTTTCGAATATTTTCACGAATCTACGCCGGTCGCCGAAATCGGCCTGATGAATATTGGGTCACGTCCTTCGCATCGGCGTAAAGGCGACATGTCCAAGTCTTCAGTACGAGCCATTCCCTGGGTTTTCGGCTGGAGCATGTCACGCACGACCATGCCCGCCTGGTACGGGGTTGGTAACGCGATCAAGCAGTGGCTCAATACCCGTTCCGGATCGATACGAAAATTGCGCGCGATGAACAGGCAATGGCCGTTTTTCGCGGCGATGATCAGCAATCTGCAGATGTCGTTGTTTAAATCCGATATGCGCATTGCGCTGGAGTACGGCAATCTGTGTGACGATGCAGCGCTCAGAAATCGTGTTTTTGGAATGATTCAACAGGAAAACAAACGCAGTATCGAAGCAGTTTTTGAGGTCGCCAATATAAAATCCCTGCTGCAAAACGATCCGATACTGACCTTGTCGTTGACCCGACGTGATCCCTATCTCGACCCGCTCGCCTTCCTGCAAATAGAATTGCTGCGCAAGTATCGGGATGAAACGCAATCCGAGGCTGATCGAATGCAGTGGCAGTCGGCGTTACTCAGCTCGATCAATGCCATCGCAGCCGGATTGCGTAATACTGGTTAAGGGCGCTGTACTTGAATGGGAGCCTCACCGGAATTTGTGCGTAACGAACATTACCTTTGCGTAATAAAAAATCCAGTTAAAGCTTTGGCACATTGCCCGGGTGCTTCTTCGGCGACAAAATGACCGCAATCTATGGATAACTCCTGAACATTATCTGCCCATCGGTGCCAGGTGCTCAAAGGCGAGGTCAATGTGTATTGATTTCCCCAGGGAACAAATACAGGGCAATTAATCCTCCGTTGGGCCGCCCTGTCCTGTTGGTCGTGCTGTAGATCCACGCTTGCGCCTGCCCGATAATCTTCCGCCATTGCTTCAATGACCGATGTTTTGCGAAAATGAAGTGCGTATTCCGCGACAGCGGAATCTGCTAGTGGCGAGGCGCTACCGACCCAGCGGTCAAGCAAGTGATGCAGGAAAAAATCCGGATCAGCAGCAATCATTTTCTCGGGAATGGGTGCCACTTGAGCTAAAAAAGGCCAATGAAAGGCATTAATTGAGGCTTCCATATCCATTGCCTCCCAAACATCCAGGGTAGGCACCGTGTCGATGCTGGCCAAATGCGAGACACGTTGCGGATGATCGAGAGTCAATCGATATGCAACACGTGCCCCTCGGTCATGTCCGGCTACCCGGAACTGGTTGAAACCTAATTCCGTCATCACAGCGACCATATCATTGGCCATGGTTCGCTTTGAATAATTATCGTGATCAGCATCCGGCTCTGGACCCATACTATCTCCATAGCCGCGCAAATCCGGAATAACCAGGGTGAAGTGTGACTCGAGCAATGGGGCGATGGCATGCCAATGTACATGCGTTTGCGGAAAGCCATGAAGCAGCAACAAAGCGGGACCTTGACCCCCGACCTTCAAATTGATCTTTGCGTCACCAACATCAATTAACTGTTGTCGAAAACCACTAAACATTAATCTCTGGTCCATCTATCATTTGGCACCACGGCGATAGGAGTTAACTCAACTAAAAATTCATCGTGGCCTAGTCCTGCTACTTTTACCGATGTGCTCACGGGTGGATCGATTTCTGACAGGAATTCATTTCTTACGTTTTGAATTATTGGAAGATCATCCAGATCCAGGAAGTAAGTCGTAATTGACACTACGTCACCAAGCGTTCCTCCAACCTCTCTCAAAAGCGCCTCGATATTTCGAAAGCATTGCCGTGTTTGTTCGGAAACGTCACCTTTACCTATGATTTTTTCATCGGCATCCCAGGCGACCTGTCCTGTGAAGTGAATTACGCGTCCTTCAGGTTGCACCAGGCCCAGACTAAAGCCTCGCCCACAGGACTTCCAAACACTCTTTGATTCAAATCCCCGACTCATAATTTTTCGTGCGAGCTAGCCATTCTTCACTTGATTACAAATGTCTATGTATTTCCCGATAACCTCGTCCATTCCCTTTTCAATACTCTCTACTATCAGGGCATGCCCTATTGAGACTTCAAGAATTCCATCTATGGTTAAAAATTTCGCAAGATTATCAAGATTTAAATCGTGCCCCGCATTGACGCCCAATCCCAGTTCCTGGGCCAGCATTGCTGCTTCTCCAAACTTTTGTAAAATTTGATCATTTTCCTTCGTGCCATAGGTTGCTGCATATTCTTCAGTGTACAGTTCAATTCGGTTGGTACCTGTTTTCGGTGCAATTCTAATTTGATCTTTTTCGGGGTCCAGAAAGATTGCTGAGCGAATCCCGGCACTGTTGAGCCGGGAACAGGAATCACGGACTTGATCCAGGTTGGCTGTGAGATCCCAACCGTGATCAGAGGTTAATTGTGACGGACTATCAGGTACTAAAGTGCATTGAGTCGGATTAACTCTCTCAACAAGTTCAAGGAATTCCTCCGAAGGATAGCCTTCAATGTTTAGCTCAATATCTCTCAAGTCACTAACCAGGCGACCCAAGTCCAGGGTATCTTGCCGAGTGATATGACGTTCATCCTGTCGCGGGTGAATAGTTATCCCACGCACTCCCAGGTGGTAAAATTTCCGAGCGAAGCCCACGACATTTGGAAAATCCCGCCCACGCGAATTTCTCAGCAAAGCTATTTTATTGAGATTGACACTAAGTACCGTCATTTCTAAATTATTCTACCTGCGTAAAAATTGAAAAAGTAGCTCCGCATCAGCATGAACAGGCGATTGGAGCTTGTCAAATTTCGGGAACCGGCGATCACAATATTATCTACGGCGAAATTACGAATAATATAAACTCACTGGAATGAAATGCAGTCGCAATCTTCATCAGATAAAACGTAATTTAGCAATCTCTGCAAAAAAAACTTCATTAACACCAACACTCCAAAGGACATCGACATGAATATCCATGACAGCATATTAAGCACCATCGGTAATACCCCGGTTGTCAAAATAAATAAACTGGGTCCGGATCACGTTAATCTCTACGTCAAAATTGAAGCCTTCAACCCGATGGGCTCAGTCAAGGACCGGCTGGCGCTGGGTATTGTCGAAGACGCAGAAAAAGCCGGGGTGCTGAAGTCGGGACAAACCATTGTCGAGGCAACCAGCGGTAATACCGGGATCGGGCTTGCCATGGTATGCGCACAAAAAGGTTACCCACTGGTCGTCACCATGGCAGAAAGTTTCAGCGTTGAGCGTCGTAAACTGATGCGCTTCCTGGGTGCAAAGGTAGTACTGACTCCGGCCCCTCTAAAGGGTAGCGGCATGGTTCTAAAAGCACGCGAGCTGGCACAGACCCACGGCTGGTTTCAAACTCGTCAGTTTGAAAACGAATCGAACGCCGATATGCATTCGCGCACCACGGCCCCCGAAATTCTGGATGCTTTCGACGGGCTGCAACTCGACTACTGGGTCACAGGTTATGGCACTGGCGGCACCTTGAAAGGCGTTGCTCGGGTGCTAAAGGAAAAAAGCCCCGCGACCAAAATCATAGTCTGCGAACCGGAACTGGC
>QIJI01000128.1 GCA_003231795.1 Gammaproteobacteria bacterium | reverse complement strand
TTCAGTTCGTCATCGATGTTACCCGATACCCGCGTGCAAACCGCAATTTCAATTCTATGGACCATCATCGGCATGGCCGCGATGCTTTTCGCCTCGCGTCGCGATTACCGCCCGGTGTGGATCATTGGAGCCACATTGGTGGCCGTGGTACTGGTCAAAATGTTTTTTGTCGATCTGGGTGCAAGCGGTACGGTAGAGCGCATCGTGTCATTCCTGGTCGTCGGTAGCCTCCTGGTGGCAACCGGCTACTTTTCCCCTATCCCGCAAAAAAACAACCAACCGATTCAGGATGAAAGCCATGTGTAGTCTCTTCCGATTTCTGTTACTGGCCGCGTTAGCCATTCCAGTGCAGGCGATGGATTCTATCGATGACTTCGCCTTTAAAGCGGCACTGACAGAATCACAACAGTCGCTGCAACGGGTAGTCATTCCACTTGATCTGATGCTCAAACTGACAAGTCGCGACCTCGACGATATTGCTGTTTTCAATTCCGCTGGCAATCACGTCCCCTTTGCAATCATTCGCACCCCTGAAAAAATTAGCCAACACGAACTCGAACTGCCGTTCCACGAGTTCAGCCGGTTTCAGAAACAGCGCTCAAAAACAGTCACTACGCGGGAACAGAATCAACAGCAGGGGCAGCTATCAGAAATGCAAACCACCGAAACCGTTGCGGTGCAGAAATTGCGCAAGGACTTCCTGATTGAACTCGCGCCAGACGAAAATACACCCGAATTCGACTATCTCGAACTCGACTGGAAACATCAACCCGCCGAACAGATACTCGAAGTTAAGGTCGAGGTGGGTATGGAAATCGATCAACTGCGTACCCTCAAGACACGTAAAAGCCTGACCAATCTCGGTTCAAAAGACATCACCTGGCGCAGCATCCGTGGAATTCCGCGTCAGCAAAAATATTTACGCCTGACGCCGGCTAATTCGGTCACTGAATTTGAACTCAAGCAGGTTTTTGGCATTTACCAAATGATCGAACCACCACCCCGTTTGATTCATACCCTCGCCACCGAGCAGATCAAGATCGACAACACTGTCTACTATACCTTCGAACTGCCATCTGCCATTCGACCGGAATCGATTCGTATTATCCCGGGTGAAGCGCGCAGCGTGATAACCGGTAACGTTTATTCCAGTAGTAATAACTTTGATACAAGACAACTTATCATTCGCGGGTTCCGTCAACACAATATAGACGATGTCGAAGTCAGACCCAGCCAGCCGTTGTCGATCGGATATGGCAATAACAATCAGTTTCAAATTCGTTCCGCAAAAGCTTTATCTGCAGCTCCGCGAGTGGAGCTGATATACGCGCAGCATGAAATAATATTTCTCGGTGACGACAAATCACCTTTTACCATCGTCTGGGGCAATCACGAAAGTCGCGCCGGCAACGCCGATTTAAGCGGAATTCTTGAACTCGATATCAAAGATGCACGCGAACAAAGCGAACTCGTCAGCATGACGGTTGCGATGGAAGCAGGTGGAATCAAGCGGCTTGCACCTGAATCCGACCTGCCCTGGCAAAAATGGCTGTTGTGGGCTTTCCTGATACTGGCCGCAATCTTAACCGGGCGAATGGCACTCAAGTTGTATCGCGAAATGAATCAGCAGGAATCAGCCAGCCCCGAAGCCTGATCGGCAAGTTAGTGGGCAGTTTACATAACTATGTGGCAGGATTAATTCAAGCTGGACAGGAGTTGTTGTGCATACCAGTAGGCAAACTTGCCGACACTGGGTTCGAGTGCCGCAAAACGGCCCTGGCGAGCAAATTTCGAATTCAGGCCAAGCTGTTGCTGCTGCAGAAATGGCAGGTCTTCCGCCAGCGCAGCATCGATACGCGCGTAATAATGTTGTGCGCGATCTTCAAAATCATCCAACTCGATCGATTCGGTCGGGAAACAGATCGTTTGAATCACCTGACAGCGACCGGCCGATATCGGCAAGGCCTGGTAAATCCACATCGAATCCTGTGACAGCGCAAATGTGGTGTTCGGATAAATCCAGGTGTAACGGGTGCCGACTGCTTCCCGTCCGGCAAGCCCCGAGGCCGCTGGTAACGCATATTGTTGCGTATCGGCCATTAAAGCGGCGGCTCCTTCGGTGGCTCCGAACTGGGTGGTAAACTGCCCGCTGACTTCATCAACCGCGTCGGGTTCGGGGTACAACCAATTGATTGAATCCGGATGTACCATCGGCAAATGATAATATTCGTTGAAAACCTCGATAAAGGTTTTCCAGTTGCACTGAACTTCAAACTCTCGTACCCGGGTCGATTTCCAACGCTCCAGATTCCACGACTGGTGATATCCATCGAACTCTGTCAACCAGGCATCAATCAAAGGCGGGTCATCGTCAAAATTAATGAATACAAAACCCTGTTTGATCGCCAGCAGAAACTCGACCAACCCGAATTCAGCCGGGTCGAAGTCGATAGCATTTTCCATGCGCGGATAAACTTTAAGCTTGCCGTCAAGATCGTAAGTCCACCAGTGGAACGGGCATTTAATTTTGCCACAGCTACCAGACCCTGCCAGCATCTGACTGCCGCGATGACGGCAGGAGTTTGCAAAAGCCTTTAATTCTCCAGCCTTGTTACGAATCACAATAATTGGAATGCCGGCGATATCCATGGCGGAATAATCTCCCGCTCGCGCCCAACGATCGTGATGACCCAAACCCACCCAACCACGATGAAATACGGCGCGGCGTTCCTGTTTGAGGACCTCTTCGTCGGCATAACAGGCGGGCGGTATACCGAGCGAGCGATCCGGGTCAGGCAATATCGCGCCAAGCTGCTCCTTAAGCTCATCCCATTGAATCAATTCGGGTTGTACCAGCATCACGAAGTCCAGAGTATGAATCCCGCGAGTATCGGGAAAAATCGAAGACGACGCAAATTAAAAAAACAGGCGATTCATCAGGGTGTAAAATGGTGCCGATACCGAACAGGTTCTGAAACTTTTTTGCTCTATGTTAATCGAGAACATGGAAGGTCATAATACCGACCGAGGATCGCGTCCAAATATGTCAAATTCAACCGAAAGATTTTCTGACCGCGTCGAAAACTACGTAAGATATCGACCCGGCTATCCCCAGGCGCTGATAGAATCGCTGATTCATAAAACCGGTATCGACCAGGCCTCAGTAATTGCGGATATCGGTTCGGGTACCGGTATTTTCGCGCAACTGTTGCTGCAGCATAACTTCATCGTTTATGCAGTTGAACCAAACGCGCCAATGCGCCAGACAGCCGAGCAACTGCTGGCGGGCTTCCCCAATTTCACCAGTGTCGACGCGATCGCCGAAAGTACCGGCCTGGAAGCTGGCTCGATTGATTTAATCACCGCTGCACAGGCCTTCCACTGGTTTAATAACCCGGCCACCCGAACAGAATTCGCACGCCTGCTGAAGCCGCAGGGCAAACTGGCCTTAATCTGGAATCAACGTAAAACCAGTCATTCGCTGCAACAGGCTTATGACGCAGCATTGCGCGAATATGCCAGCGACTATGGCACTGTCAATCACATGAATCTGGATGATTCCGAAATTACCGCGTTCTACTCACCCGGCGCGATGGAAGTATTTAAATTCGACAACCTTCAACTTCTCGATTTTGAAAGCCTGCTCGGACGACTGAAATCGGCTTCTTATTGTCCCACCGAAGATAGCCCCGAGTACCAGGCTCTGGT
>QIJI01000342.1 GCA_003231795.1 Gammaproteobacteria bacterium | reverse complement strand
TACTGATCGACAATTCCGGGAAGTTCGCTACGACCTTTAACACCACCGAAAGCGGTGCCGATCCAGCGACGACCGACTACCAGGTTAAACGGGCGCGTATTGATCTCTTCGCCGGCTCCGGCGACACCAATTATGCAGGAGGTACCCCAACCCATATGAGTGCATTCGAGCGCATCACGCATGACTTTGGTGTTACCGGTACAGTCAAACGAGTAATCGACACCACCGTCGGTCATTTCCTGGATAAATTCGGGCATTGAGCCACCAACGTCCATCGGATTAACGAAATCGGTAGCGCCCAGTGCAGTTGCGATTTCAGCCTTAGCGGGATTAATATCGATAGCAATGATGCGTTCGGCTTTAGCCATTACTGCACCCTGAATAACCGACAGCCCCACGGTACCGAGACCGAAGACGGCAACCGAAGACCCCGCTTCGACTTTGGCCACGGCGCCAATCCCGGTGGTCACGCCACAACCGAGCAGACAGGCCATATCCAGTGGCGCTGCCTTGTTTATATTAGCCAGGGCAATTTCAGGCACCACGGTATATTCGGAAAAAGTCGAGCAGCCCATGTAATGGTAGAGTTCCTTGCCATTGTGTTTGAAACGGCGAGTACCATCCGGCATAAAACCGGTCCAGATAGTACTGGCGATAGACTGGCACAGATTGTTTTTAGTTGAGCTGCAATATCCGCAGGTTGGCTCACCACATTCCGGAATGTATAGCGGAATGACATGATCGCCCTGCTTCAGCGTTTTGACACCGGGACCACATTCAACGACCTCGCATCCGCCTTCGTGACCCAGAATGGCAGGAAAAGAAGCTTCCGGGTCTTCACCGGACAACGAAAATGCATCGGTGTGACAAACACCACTGGCATGAACTTTCAGCAGAACTTCGCCTTCTCGGGGGCCTTCGACTTCAACTTCTTCAATTTCAAGGGGTTTTTTCGGCTCCCAGGCAACAGCGGCTTTTGATTTCATGGTGGATCCTCTGGTTACAATTAGGGATCCTCTGAACAATTCATCCTGAATTGTCAGAGGACGATAAAACAAAAAATGTGCTTTTTGTTTTATCTCCATTTTTAATGACATAGTCACTAAAAATGGCGGTGCGTCCCTGCACCGCAGAAACTCTGATAAATCAGAGTTTCATTAGACCTTCAGTGGCGGCAGACTAATTAGATTATGCAAACGAGTCAAGGCGTCAATAGGACCCAAAACACGGGTGAAATAGTTGAATTAATTAGTTATTGCTGACTCCAACTCGTAATAACCATCTGCCGGGGTTTTGATGCGCTTTCTACCTTCAGTGAAAATTCGCGTTCTGTCACTAATCGGGATTTTGCTGGGCGTAATTGTTTATAAAATATCCATTTCACCCGGGCCGAGCAATGGCTTCGATCTGTCAAATTCCATTTTGCCACGTGATGAAATTGTGCACGGGGGGCCTCCACGAGACGGCATTCCTGCTTTATCCGATCCGAAAATGATTGCAGCGTCCGCAGCGGACTATCTCGCAGACAGCGATCGGATTATCGGTATTACACTGAACGGTCAGTCACGCGCTTACCCGATTGCGATCCTGAACTGGCATGAAATTGTTAACGACGAAATTGATAATAAACGTTTCGCGGTAACCTATTGTCCGCTATGCGGCACCGCAGTTGCGTTCGATTCATCCATTGATGGAAAGTCCACTGATTTTGGCGTTTCGGGCCTGCTTTACAACAGCGACGTGCTCCTGTACGACCGTGAAACTGAATCGTTGTGGTCACAAATCATGGGGCAGTCGATATCAGGCGAGCGCGTCGGAATGTCATTGGTCGCGTTACCGATCAGTCATACAAACTGGGGAGTCTGGCGCAACCGGCATCCCGATACATTGGTATTATCCGATGACACCGGGTTCGAACGTGACTACCAGCGCAATCCCTACGCGGGTTATGAAAAATCCCGCCATACCTTTTTTTCAGTTAACAACAAGGCCCCCGATACCTACCACCCCAAGGAAATTGTGGTCGGACTGGGAATTAACGGTATCTATAAGGCTTACCCGTTTATCGAACTTGACAGAAACAATCAGGCCCGCTTTGAAGACACGATTAACGGAGTCAGACTCACCTTTGACTGGGATTCGGCTAACCGCAGTATCTCGATTACCGACGTCGACGGCAATCCGGTAGCCAGTATCCAGGGCTTTTGGTTTGCCTGGTTTGCATTTCATCCGGATACTCAGGTTTTCAGGCCCCGCAACACCTGATTTAGCGGGATTTCACCGACAAAATAGTGGTTTTTTGTTCAGTCGGGATTAACCGCGATCGGTTATTGTGACAAAATAGTTTTATTTTCCGGTTCAATTTGCTGCGTTCAAAACTCTTATTATTGGCAGGGCTGTTGTCAGTCTTTTCGGCTAACCACGTGCAGGCACAGGAAAACTGGGGCCTGTGCGGGGTTCCGTCATTCGAGTTTATAGCCCCCGAACTGGCGCAAGACGGAGACACGCAAGTCGAGGCCCAAACTATCGTCAGCGACGCCAACGAACAGTTACATTTGCAGGGAAATGTCACGCTGCTGCGTACGCAACAGCGAATCAGGGCCGACGCAATCACAATCGACAAGATCAACCTTACGCTCAGTGCCAGCGGCAATGTCGAGTTTGAAGACCCGAACTATCGATTGCTGAGTTCATCGATTGAAGTCGACGATAAAAACAGTCGCGCCAAATTTACCCAACCGGAGTTTGAATTGCGACTACAGCATGCACGTGGCCGTGCCGACGATATTGAAAAACTCAGCTCAAGCAAGAGTCGCTTTAGTAATCTGCTATATACCGCCTGTGACCCGGATGACCGGATCTGGTATCTGCGTGCCCGGGAAATGGAAATAGACAATGAGTCAGGCCGCGGAAGCGCCAGTCACACCATCTTGTATATCAAAGATGTGCCGATTTTCTATTTTCCTTATTTCCAGTTTCCGCTGGATGACCGGCGACTGTCAGGCATGCTCACGCCGCGCATTGGCTATTCCGAAGCACAGGGCAGCAGTGTCGAAATTCCGCTCTACTGGAATATTGCGGCCAACTACGACGCTACCATCACGCCGGCCTGGTATAGCGAACGCGGAACACAGTTGAACACTGAAAATCGCTACCTGTTCAATCGCAACCGCGGGCAGCTTGACCTTTCCTGGCTGGATGACGAGGCCGTGGATGATTCGCGTTGGTTTCAGCGTTTGCAACACAGCACCGATTTTAAAAACGAAATCAAAGGGGAGCTGCTGCTGACTGAGGCTTCCGATGCAGAATTTTTTGACGATTTCGCCAATATCGCCCCACAATACAATGACCTTAGCCACCTCGATCGTCACTTGAGCCTGTCACGTCAGGGAGATGTCTGGCGCAGCGAGGTATTGTGGCAGAACTACCAGACTCTCGACCCCACGACCAGTGTTGCCAATCGACCCTATAACCGCTTGCCCCAGCTCACCCTAAGTGGTGAGCTGGCCCCCCTGATCGAGAACTCTCAAACGCGAATTAACGCCGAATGGGTCAGCTTTGATCGCGACGACAGCGTTATCGGTGAGCGCAGCCAGTTGGTATCGGCATTGGCCTGGGAGTCGTCCGAAAGCTGGTATTTCCTCAAACCTGAACTCCAGCTCAGCTTTACCGATTATCAACTCGACGCCAATAGCGACAATTCGATTAACCGCGCCCTGCCCACGCTGGGAGTAGATAGCGGCCTTATTTTCGAGCGCCTTACCGGATCACAAAATCAGTGGCTACAAACCCTGGAGCCCAGGCTTTATTTTCTATCGACGCCATTCGAGGATCAGAGCGAGATCCCGGACTTCGATACTGCGCTGCTCCCCGACACCTACAACAACATGTTCAAGAACAATCGTTTTAGCGGTGGCGATCGAGTCGGTGACGCCAATCAGGTTACCTTCGGCCTGGCCAGTCGCGTTTTCGACAATGACAACGGTGACGAACTTATGCATCTACGTACCGGTCGAATATTTTACCTAGATGATCGGCGCGTCAGCCTCGATGGTACCCGCGATGAAGCCACCCGTTCCAACGTAATTACCGAATTGGACCTGTGGCCGAACGCTCGCACCCGTATTACGAGCCGGCTGGTGTATGACCAGGAAGACA
>QIJI01000084.1 GCA_003231795.1 Gammaproteobacteria bacterium | reverse complement strand
GTTTTCTAATCCATGTTGTTGATCGTCGAATTTACCATCAATCTAGTCCCGATCAGAGAACTGAATATATCTCAGCGCTGGTAAATGATCTGGCACGGCTGGTCGAAGACAGTCGAATCGACGTACAGGGTGAAGGTGAGTATCAGCAAGCTTTTATTGATAAGGTCAATACGCGGAGTTCCGAGTACGCCCGATTCAGTTTTTCTGAACAGGAAGGGTCCAGTTTCGCGATGCGCTGCGAGTTGGGTAACCGCGTTCAGGCATCGATGGGAGCACGGGACAATAAATGGATCCCCGATTATATCGTCGGACGAGAGGCACCAGAAATCGAATCTTCGGTTGTGCGATCACTCAGGGGACTGGTTAGTTTCGAAGACTAGTCTTCGACCCAGTTGGCAAAATTGTCGCTTGATTTTGCGCTGCCGTCGTCATAACCGGCCTGATAAGCCTCGTTTAAGCGTTGTTCTTCACGCAACGGGTGTCCCAGGAACCCTCCCTGCCATCCGAGGATATATTCCTGCTCTACTTTCAGTGATTCCATTTCGGTAGTTGCATCGCGATAGGCTTGATTCATAGTGGCTCCTTGGGCGCAGTGATGGGTAGCATTCACGCCTTTTTGATATAAAAGTGGAATTTATTGTCGGCTTCGCTGCTTTCAAGCAGTTGATGACCCGATTGTTTGCAGAAGGCATCGAAATCTTTAACCGAACCGGTATCGGTGCTGATCACATAGAGCACATCACCACTGGCGAGTGAGGCCAACATTTTTTTCGCGCGCAATATCGGAAGCGGACAGTTCAGCCCGGTAGCGTCAAATTTTTCGTTATAGTCGGTCATCTACTGGGTTAAACTATGCTTTCATCTGTTCTGGAATCAACCTTAATGCCTTATTACCTGTTTAAAATGAGTTCTGCAGAGTCTTATGATCTGGTGAAGAAACTCGAATTACTCGAGCAATTCGATTATTTTAAAGAGGCAAAGAATAGCGCGAAAAGGCTGCGCATGGAAAGCGATTCGGACGAAACAATTTACAAAGTGATATTTGCTGACAATCAATTGCAGGCAGAGGAATTGCTGATGGAAAAACGCGATAAACCGGTATTGATGGAATTTGAGCGATGACAGCTATGCTGGCTAATTGTATAAATGTGCTTAGTCCACTAACTTCATGACCAGTGAACATCCCTATGCGGCACTGACACCGGATCGTGTTATCGCAGCGGTGGAATCTACCGGACGCCTGTCCGATGCCCGTATTCTGGCCTTGAACAGTTATGAAAATCGCGTCTATCGAGTGGGTCTGGAAGAACAGGAACCGGTCATCGTCAAGTTTTATCGGCCCGGGCGCTGGAGTGAGCAGCAGATAGACGAAGAGCATCGTTATACGCAATACCTGTTCGAGCAGGAAATTCCCGTAGTGCCCCCGCTGACTGTCGATGCTCAGAATAAGTTTCCGACGCTTGCCCGATTTGACGAGTTTTTGTTTTCCTTATATCCAGTTCAGGGCGGACGAGCGCCGGAACTGGATAATCTGGATCACCTGCATCAGCTGGGCCGTTTTATCGGGCGTATTCATGCCGCAGGCAAAGGATTTCCGTTTGAGTATCGCCAAACCCTGTCGACCCAGCGACTGGCCGCCGACAGTGTCGAGTACTTACTCGCCGAACAGTTTATTCCAGCAGATTTGCATTCAGCCTATGAGGCAATTAGTGGAGAAATTCTGGATGCCATTAGTCAGCGGCGCCCTGACACCGACGTTTATCAGCAAATCAGCCTGCACGGCGATTGCCATAA
The DNA here is from genome assembly GCA_003231795.1 of Gammaproteobacteria bacterium. Taxonomy (GTDB): domain Bacteria; phylum Pseudomonadota; class Gammaproteobacteria. The sequence goes on along the minus strand of QIJI01000084.1, from coordinate 1,924 downwards.
TGGCAACGTACTATGGCGCGATGACCGTCCGCATTTTGTCGACTTCGACGATGCAACGACCGGGCCGGCAATCCAGGATTTGTGGATGATGCTGTCTGGTGATATCGCGAATCAACAGCGCCAGATGATGGAGATTCTGGAAGGTTATGAAATGTTCGAGAGTTTTGATGTACGCGAACTCAAGTTAGTCGAACCGCTGCGTGCGATGCGGGTTATGTATTTTAACGCCTGGCTGGCACGCCGCTGGGATGATCCGGCCTTTCCACTGTCGTTCCCGTGGTTTAATACCGAACGATACTGGTCCGAACATATTCTCGAGCTAAAGGAAATACTGACCGGTTTACAAATGCCCAGCCTGACCATGCCGGATATTTAGCTGGTGGCTGAGGAAGAGCAGGCGGTCGAATCAGACATCCGTGATCTTCGTTTCGAAGATTCGCTGTGTCGACAAATTGCTGCCAATCTGTCGGCTTTCGAACCAGTCAAACAGGAACGCGAGGGGAAAATACATGCAGCCGTTGCATTTACATTAATTCGTTGCAGCGAAGCGGCTGCCATTGGCAATATTCATTTTGAAACATCCGATCATGAGCAGGCCGGGTTCATTCTGACCATCCGTGCCGCAAAGCTGTCGAGTCACGCCGGGCAACGAGCCTTTCCGGGCGGGCGCATTGACTCCGGTGAGAGCGTAGAACAGGCTGCGTTACGTGAACTTGAAGAGGAAGTCGGACTAAAAATTGAGCCGGATGCGATTCTTGGTCGTCTGGATGATTATGTAACCAGATCCGGTTTTGTGATTTCGCCGGTCGTGATCTGGGCAGGGGACAAGACCGCATTGAATGCGAACCCCGATGAGGTCGAGCTGATACATCGGATTCCGCTGCGGGAGCTTTTGCGCGAGGATGCCCCGATCCTGGAAAACATCAGCGAAAGCACGCAGCCGGTACTCAAAATGCCATTGGGGGATGACTGGTTTGCGGCTCCTACCGCAGCCATTGCATATCAGTTTCGCGAGGTGGCATTACTCGGACGGCATACGCGGGTCGCACAATTCGAACAGCCACTTTTCGCATGGAAGTGACATATTGACCCCGCTATTGAGGCACTGAAAAGCTAATGAATCTGGCCGAATTAATCGAAACATACCATGATCGATTTGTACCGATGTTTAACCCTGCGCTCAATGCTGGCAATACAATCCAGATCGACCTTTCCAGCAAAAATCATAAATTCGATGGCCTCGGTGAAAAGCAGCTAGATCTCGCAATCGTCGAAAAAATCGAACAGGCTGGTGCGATTGCAGCGGTTGGCGGTTACCTTGAAAACCGGTCGATATACAAAGATATCGAACTGTTTCAGGGACAGGTAGATCGCTCGATTCATATTGGTGTCGACGTGTTTATGCCAGCCGGAACATCGATTTATGCACCCCTCGCGGGGGAAGTATGCAGCTTTGCCAACCGGCCGCTTTTGGGTGATTATGGTCCGGTCATTATTTTGCACCACCAACTGGATGGCATCGAGTTTCATAGCCTCTACGGACATTTGGCAGAGACGTCACTGGATGGTTTAAGTAATGGAAAAGTTTTCGCGGCGGGTGAAAAGATAGCAGAACTGGGATCAAGGCCAACCAATGGCAACTGGCCACCCCATTTGCATTTTCAGGTGATAGGTGATTTGCAGGGTCTCGGTCATGACTACCCCGGGGTCGCACGAGCGGCAGATCTCGATTTTTACAAGACGAACTGCCCCGATCCCAATTCGATAATATTTTCCTGATCTTTGGCCCTGATCTTGTGGCCTGATTTTATGGCAATACGCGGCCGAGTACCTGTAACCAGATCGATCCGATAATGAGCATACTCACCGCGTAGGGCCAGTTCCAGAACGCAATCTCCCAGGCGGGAATACCGTAACGCCCCTG
>QIJI01000058.1 GCA_003231795.1 Gammaproteobacteria bacterium | reverse complement strand
GACCACGAGCAGCACGTAATCCGCGGCCGAGTTTTGTAGCATTGCTTCATGACTGCGATGATAAATTAAAGGGTGAAGCATCGCTTCAAGCCATTTCTTTTCAACCGCGCTGGAAAATACAATTTGTCTGAGTTTAGCCCGATCAATAGAGCCGGCATTGTTTAATATACCAATGCCGTGATGCGCGACGGTCTGTTTAAAAGCATCTTCGCCGGGTTCAAGCAACTCCCGACTGATGACGTCGGTATCGATTACCGGCACTTTGTGTTGGCCGAATAGATTGCTGATCGTGGTTTTGCCCGATGCGATACCCCCGGTGAGTCCGACAGAAAACATAGGATAAAGGCTGGACTAGAGTGCAAACAGGTTGAAGTAGAGTTGCAGCATGTCCTGTCCCCACAATAGTGCCAGCCAACCCGCAGCTGCGAGGTAAGGCCCAAAGGGTATCTGCGTTTCGCGCGCGGTTTTTTTCATCAGGATCATACTAATCCCAACCAAGGCGCCGACGACTGAGGAAGTCAGTATGATGACCACCAGCATTTCCCATCCGGTCCAGGCGCCCAATGCTGCCAGTAATTTAAAATCACCGTGCCCCATACCTTCCTTACCCGTTATCAGCTTGAAAAGTATAAACACGCTCCACAGGCTCATGTAACCCGCCATGGCACCGATAACGCTGCTTTCGAGGCTGACGAACAGGTCAAAAAAGGCCAGCAAAATTCCGAGCCACATCAATGGCAGTACAATTTTATCCGGCAAGAGTTTGTGGCTGACATCAATACCGCTGGCCGCTATCAGGCACCAGCTTAAAAAGAGCGCTGCAAGTGTTTGCAGGTTAACTCCGAAATGCCAGCCGACGATGACCGATACAACACCGGTAAAGACTTCTACCAAAGGATACTGGATTGAGATAGGGGTTTTACATTGTGAGCATTTACCGCCCAGTACAAGATAGCTCAACAGCGGAACATTTTCGGTAGCTGTAATTTTGTGCCCACAGTTTCCACAGCGTGAGCGCGGAGTATTCAGATTGAACTTCTCGGAAGCGGGATCACCGGTTTGCTGCAGAAATTCCAGGCAATCGCTACGCCACTCCCGTTCCATCATCACCGGTAGCCGGTAGATGACTACATTCAGGAAACTTCCGATTGCGAGGCCAAGAATAAACAGGCCGCTGAGGTATACGACTGGATATTGTTCCAGTGCCGATAACAGATTTTCAATCAAGCAGGTTTCCTATACAACTGCGCCCAGCTTGAATATAGGCAGATACATCGCGATGATCAGACCACCGACCAGAACACCCAGCACTGCCATGATAATGGGCTCAAGCAGTGAAGTGAGCGCATCGACGGCGTTATCGACCGCGGTTTCGTAAAAATCCGCAACCTTGGCCAGCATTGAATCCAGCGAACCGGCTTCTTCACCGATAGAAACCATCTGGATTGCCATATTCGGGAACAATCCAGTATTGCGCATCGAAGTTTGCAGTTGTGTACCCTGCGATACTTCGTCTTTGATTTTCATGCTGGCTTTGTAATAAATAATATTACCGGTGGCGCCTGCGACAGAATCCATCGCTTCGACCAGCGGAACACCGGCAGCCGACATGGTTTCGAGTGTACGGGCGAATCTGGCGATTGCGGAATTGGTGGTAATGTCCCCGATAACCGGCATTTTGAGCGCCATTCTATCGAAGGCCTCCTGCATTTTCGGCGAAGTCTTTTTTATTCTTAATATAGTGTAAACGGTGCCGCCGATACCGCCCGCAATGGCCCACCACCATTGTTGCATAAACTCCGAAAGATCTATGACGAACTGCGTCAGTGCTGGCAGATCGGCACCAAAAGACTCGAACAGCTCTTCAAATTGTGGAACCACGAACACCAGCAGGATAAGGGTTACTATAAAAGCAACAATCAGTACCGCTATCGGATAAAACAACGCCTTTTTAACCTTGGCTTTCAATGCTTCAGTTTTTTCCTTATAGATTGCAAGTTTGTCGAGCATGGTTTCGAGTGCGCCGGATTGTTCGCCGGCATGGACCAGATTGACAAACAACGCGTCGAAATAAAGGGGTTGTTTGGCTAGCGCCTCGGCCATCGATACCCCGCCTTCAACCTCGGTTTTTATGCTCATTATCATTTTTTGCATGGTCTTGTTATCGCTGCCCTGGGCGATGATTTCGAAGGATTGCACTAGCGGCACGCCCGCCTGCATCATGGTGGCCATCTGACGCGCGAAGATACAAATATCAGCCGCTTCAATTTTGGCCATACCCCCGAACAGGGCTTTTGGTTTTTTCTTTACTTTGAGCGGGTTGATGCCCTGTTTACGGAGTTCGCTTTTGGCCATCGTATCGCTGAGTGCGAAAATTTCACCTTTTACCTTGCCGCCACCACGATTGGTGCCTTCGTACAGAAATTCAACTTTTTCGGCGGTTGCTGATTTTGCTGCCATGGTTTAGTCCTTTGTTATTCTGTTGGCTTCTTCAAGACTGATCAATCCCTGCATTACTTTTTTCAACGCCGATCGACGCAGATCATCGATGCCTTCCTTGCGTGATTGATCGGCCAGATCAATGGAATTGGCGCCTGCCATAATCATGCGACCCATTTCCTCAGAAATGCCCATGACCTGGTAAATTCCTACTCGGCCCTTATATCCGTTGGTGCACTGGTCGCAACCAACGCCTTTGTATATCTTGGGTGTTGTTTCGATATCCTCTTGTGTAAAACCTTCCTCCAGTAGTACCTCTTCGGGCAGGTCATCCAGGGCTTTGCAATGGCTGCACAGGCGACGCCCGAGCCGCTGCGCAATAATCAAGGTGACCGATGTGGCGATATTAAATGCGGGTACGCCCATGTTCATCAGACGGGTCAGGGTCTGTGGTCCATCGTTGGTATGCAGCGTAGACAATACCAGGTGGCCGGTTTGAGCGGCCTTAATCGCGATGCTGGCAGTTTCGATGTCGCGAATCTCACCGACCATGATGATATCCGGATCCTGGCGTAGGAAGGCTTTCAGTGCCGCGGAAAAGGTGAGTCCGACCTTTTCATGGACGTTGACCTGATTGATGCCCTCGAGGTTGATTTCAGCTGGATCTTCGGCCGTTGAGATGTTGGTTTCCGGCGTGTTCAGGATATTTAACCCGGTGTACAGTGAAACCGTCTTGCCGCTACCGGTGGGACCAGTCACCAGGATCATGCCGTAGGGGTTGGCCAGGGCCTTCATATACAATTCTTTCTGCTCGGGTTCATAACCGAGTGCATCGATTCCGAGCTGTGCGCTGGATGGATCGAGGATACGCAGAACGACTTTCTCACCGAATAGCGTGGGGCAGGTATTGACACGAAAATCGATGGCACGTTTTTTCGACAACTTCAACTTGATACGTCCATCCTGCGGTACCCGGCGTTCTGAAATATCCATGCGTGACATAACCTTGATACGCGCGGTTAGCTTGGCTGCAATATTGAGCGGTGGCGAGGCCACTTCGGACAAAATTCCGTCTACCCGATAACGAACCCGGTATCGTTTTTCGTAAGGCTCGAAATGAACATCCGACGCGCCCTTGTTAATCGCGTCGACCAGGATCTTGTTGACATATTTAACCACCGGTGCGTCGGATGCATCGGCGGCAGTAGGCCCACTGTCTTCTTCCTCTTCGCCAATCTCGAGGTTTTCAAGATCGTCATCGAGCATATCTTCCATGGAAGTATCCATG
>QIJI01000002.1 GCA_003231795.1 Gammaproteobacteria bacterium | reverse complement strand
CGAGCACCGCGTGCATAATTTCAACCACGGTCAAGCCTGGCTTGTCATCGAGCTCGGCACCCCAGTAATCAGAAAACCAGGCGTGCGCCTGCGCATTATCGACCCGTTGATAATCGGGGAATACCATCGGAATCAAGCCGGCATCGGAAGCGCCCTGAACATTGTTTTGACCGCGCCGACCGATCTGACCGGTAATCATTGACAGGGCAATCAGGCAACGCGAATTGTCGGTGCCGTGGATATGCTGCGAAATTCCCATACCCCAGAAAATCATCGATCCTTTCGAAGTCGCAAACAGGCGGGCCACTTCACGCAGAGTTTGCGCATCGATTCCGGTTACGGTTTCCATTTTTTCAGGGCTGAAGTCGGCAACATTGGCCTTTAGTTCTTCGTAGTCGGTAGTACGTTGATTGATGAATTTCTCATCGGTCAAACCTTCCTCGATGATGACGTGCAACATCGAGTTCAGTAACGACACGTCGGTCGATGCATTGAATTGCAGGTGGTAGGTCGCATTGCGCGCGATCTGCGTTTTGCGCGGATCCAGAAGAATCAATTTCTTGCCATCACGAATGGCATTCTTCATGAAGGTTGCCGCTACCGGATGATTAGTGGTCGGGTTAGACCCGATGACCATAAAGACTTCGGCGTGTTGCACATCCTCGACCTGGTTCGAAACGGCACCTGACCCGATTCCTTCGAGTAGCGCTACGACGCTCGAGGCATGACAGAGCCGAGTGCAATGGTCGACATTGTTGGTGCCAAAACCGACCCGTATCAATTTCTGAAATAAATAGGCTTCTTCGTTACTACCTTTGGCTGACCCAAACCCGGACAGTGCCGACGGGCCGTTTTCCTGTTTGATTTTTTTAAATCCACTGGTGGTAAATTCCATCACCTCTTCCCAGCTCGCTTCGCGAAACATTTTCGATGGATCGGCCGGATCGAAAAATTCGTTCAGGCCCTTGGCTACCCCTTCCTTGCGGATCAGGGGTTTGACCAGCCGCTGCGGATGATTGAGATAGTCGAAGCCATAACGCCCCTTAACGCAGAGACGATTGAAGTTGGCCGGACCGTCACGACCCTCGACACGCACAATTTCGTCGTCCTTAACATGGTAAGTCAGCAAACAACCGACGCCACAATAAGGACAGACCGAATCAACTTTGCGGTCGGCTTCGATCAGATGAGCACCGTTGGCGTTACTCAGCGCTCCCGTCGGGCAGGCGGCAACACACTCGCCACAGGCAACACAGGACGAATCACCCATCGAATCACCAATATCAAACACTATTTCAACATGATGGCCGCGTTTTGCCAGACCGATGACATCGTTGACCTGGGTTTCGCGGCAGGCGCGCAGGCATCGAGTGCATTGGATACAGGCGTCAAGGTTGACTGCAATAGCTGGGTGCGACAGATCCGCCTCGGGTTGATGGCGGGGTTTGAATCGCGGATTACTAACGTCGAGCTTGTCCGCCCAGTAATTGAGCTCGTTGTCGAGCGTATAGGATTGCTCCGGCATATCCGAAAGCAATAATTCGAGGACGAGTTTCTGTGACTTCTGCGAACGCTCGTTATCTGAATTGACCACCATTCCCGGCGTCGGATTACGACAGCAGCTTGGCGCCAATACGCGCTCGCCATCGATTTCTACGACACAGGCACGACAGTTACCGTCGGCGCGCAGGCCATCGGTGTAACAAAGATACGGGATTTCGGTGCCGCTGCGCTGCGCTGCCTGCAAAATGGTTTCGCCATTAATGGCTTCGACCAACTGACCGTTTAATGTGAATTCGATGGTTTCAAAGATAGTATCTGGATTCGCAGCCATTATGGTTGCCTCAAGAAATAGTGATTTTTGCTCGAGCGCAAGGAAGCACCGCGCGCAGAACCGCAGTGTATATGTGAATACATGAGGATTCGAGCACGATGGTGACGCCGCGATCGAGCAAAAAGCGCATTTATTGACGCAGCCATTATTGGATATCCTCGATTCCAAGTTCATGCGGGAAATATTTTATCACTGAAAGCACCGGGTTAGGTGCAGCCTGACCGAGGCCACAGATCGATGCATCGATCATCACGGTACATAAATCGTTCAACTGTTCGATATCCCAGTCTCCGGTTTCCATAATCGAAACTGCTTTTTCGGTACCAACGCGACAGGGTGTACATTGACCACAGGACTCGTGCGCAAAAAACTTCATCGAGTTCAATGCGGCCTGCTTCGCGGTGTCCTGATCGGACAACACGATGACCGCAGCCGAACCGATGAAACAACCGTATTCCTGCAGGGTATCGAAATCGAGCGGAATATCGCCCAACGACGCCGGCAGAATTCCGCCCGATGCTCCGCCCGGAAAATAAGCGTAAAACTGATGCCCGTCGAGCATGCCGCCACAATATTCTTCTATCAGTTCTTTCATCGTGATACCGGCGGGCGCTAAATGAACGCCAGGATTGTTGACCCGACCCGAAACCGAAAAGCTGCGTAAGCCTTTGCGTCCATTTCGACCCTGCGAGTCGAACCAGCCTGAACCTTTCTCGATCACGTCACGTATCCAGAACAGGGTTTCGCAGTTATGCTCCAGCGTCGGCCGTCCGAACAGACCCACTTCGGCCACATAGGGCGGCCGCAAACGAGGCATACCACGTTTACCTTCGATTGATTCGATCATGGCCGATTCTTCACCGCAGATATAGGCGCCGGCGCCGCGGCGTAATTCGATATGCGGCAATTCGTAACCTGACCTCTGTTGTAACTCCTGAATCGCCTGTGCCAGTACCTTGCTCACCGAGGGATATTCATCGCGTACATAGAGGTAACAGGCATCGATATCGATGACTTTGGCCGCAATTATCATACCTTCGAGGAATCGATGCGGGTCGGCCAGCATATAGAACCGGTCTTTGAAAGTTCCGGGCTCACCTTCATCAATATTAATCGCGCAAAGCCGGGGTGCTGGCTGGTCGCGCAAAATACCCCATTTACGCCCGACCGGGAAACCGGCACCGCCAAGACCACGCAATTGTGTGCCTTCGAGCGATTTGATGATGCTGTCGGCATCAATTTCTCCTGCCAGCAGACGGTCATAAAGCTGATATCCGCCTTCCTTCTTATAGGCATCATAATCAACGCAAGCAGTTGGCATCGGCTGTTCGGTTTGCCCGCCATCAACGACAGTTTGGACCGCTTCCGCAGTCGCGACATCGACCGTATGCTGACCTACCACGGCCACCGGGGCCTTGTCGCAACGACCGACACAGGGCACGCGCTGCACGCGTACACCGCTGCCAAACGATGATTCCAACGCTGCAATCAAGGCTTCACTACCCGCCATTTCACAGCTGACCGACTCGCAAACCCGTACCGTCAGCGCTGGCGGTGGTGAATCATTTTCACGGATTACATCAAAATGGTGGTAAAAGCTTGCAACTTCGTAAACCTCGGTGGTCGACAGCCTCATTTCACTGGCCAGCGCCACCAGATGTGCCGCCGACAGGTGTCCGTAGTGATCCTGGATCTTGTGCAAATGTTCGATTAACAGGTCCGGCGTGCGCGCCGAATCGCCCAGCAGACGCTGAACTTCGAGCAGTGAATTGAGATCGACCACCCGGCCTTTGGTCTTGCCACGAGACTTTCTCTTGCGGTGATTGACTGCATCAGGATTCAATTCAGCCTGTGACATAAGGGTTCTCTGGGGTTGTGACGTCTAAAATACGACGGGTAATGTTAGCATAGCGAAAGGAAATGTCGCCAAAACCATTCAAACCGACAATAACGATACTGTAATCGACAATAACTTCTGCAGCAGATTAATACTGCCCATAGTAGACATTTTAAATTGGGAGTTTCGTGAATTTATGATCAAGGGTCTGCTGCAAGCAGAAATCAGTAAACTACC
>QIJI01000194.1 GCA_003231795.1 Gammaproteobacteria bacterium | reverse complement strand
TGATTTCTTCGAGGATGCGGGTTGCGCCTCCGGTTGGCGGATATGGGGGTTGAGTCGATATCAATAAAATTGACAGTGAGCCGTTGTTATTCGATGTTGATTCAGGATGTTTTTCAGCCAATATTCGTCTCTGGCAGTAGTCTTCAAGATTTGACCACTGGGACTGGTTAAAAGCGACTTCCTGCCGCCTGTGTGAAATCCCGGGAAGATTTGGATCAATTCGATAACATTGCTCGTAGGCGCTAGCAGCTTGATCCCATTGCCCCAGTTGCATCAACACCTCGCCCATCTTGAAATAATGCCAGTGATATTCTGGATCAAGCCTGGAAGCCTGTCGAAAGGCTTGTGCAGATTCGTCCCATCGATGTTGTGATCTACAGGTATCGCCCAGGCCGTCGTATGCCCAGCTATAATCCGGGTTTAATCTGATTACTTTTCGAAAGGCATCCTCGGCGTCAACAAGTTGCCCGAGTCTAAGCAGCACACGTCCAAGCTTCTGATGGACATGCCAGGTCTCGGGCAAGATTAGCTCCGCTTTTCTATAGGCATTGAGTGCATTCTGAAAATCGTTTTGTTTCACCAACGCATCACCCGTTAAATCATACACTTCGAAGAATTCCGGCCCCATTTCAACGCGGTCTAAGTCGATCCCAAGGAGCTTTTCATATTCTCCACCGTGGAATAGTGCCTTTACGATCCCCCGAAATGCTGGAGAAAAGTCGGAATTCAGATCGAGTGCCTGGTGGTAAGATTCAGCTGCAGCTTTCCAGTCCTCCAGTTCAGTCAGTGTCTCTGCAAGATTGTAAAAGGCCGCAAATTCGTGAGGATTGATCGAAATGGCATGCCGGTACGCGGTTATGGCATCTTCATGCCTCCCTTTAGCTCTCAGTAGATCACCCTTTTGTAAATTTTTACTGGCTATCTTTTTACCAATTCGGGCAGTAAATAAATGCAGGATTCCGGTTTTTTGATTCAATGGATTGAGACTGGTTCAGGTTGAATTAGATAGCGTTTATAGTACACTGGCGAGCAGGAAATCCAACAACACCGGCAATGGTACCGAACTTTGCTACCTATGTTGGTTTAGATATGGAGATACATTCAACTATGCCAGGTCTGCAAGACAGAGCAGTAGAGTTCATTGGCCACTAATGCGTATTAGCCGCACATTTTTTGCCATTTTTGTAGCAGCACTCTTCATGCTGTTTACTTCTGCAGCGACCGCGAATGCGGACGAAGCAGCGATCACCGAAGCCGGGCAGCTTGTCTACTCGCAACAATATCAACTTGCCTATGAAATTCTCGCGCCCCTGGAATCCGACCAGGCCGGCGAACCTGTTTATGATTATCTTCTGGGAATAGCTGCCTTGCGATCCGGGAAATCGGGGCTGGCACTTTTTCCACTGGAACGCGTTATTGCCATTCAACCTGATTATCCAGGCGCTCGATTTGCCATCGCAGAAGCCTATTTAAATATTGGTGATATTGAAGCGGCAAAAAAGGAATTTAAAATTGCGCAGCAAAATGGTGATGTCGAACAGAGCGATGCAAACCAATTTCAACGAGAGCTGGATCGAATAACAATCGGCTTAACACAGGTTGGTGGATCTATTGGGCTGGAGCTCGGCTACGATGATAACGTCACTAGTACCACCTCTGATAACATCATCCGTACACCAAATGTCGTAGTCACACTGGACGATGATGCAAACGATATCGAAGAGGTTTTTATCCGAATCAAAGGTTCCGCCTGGTTACAAAAGCCTCTTTCGAGAAAATATAATCTGCTTGCCGGGGGAGGTGTCCTGACTCGAATCAATGAGAGTGCCGACGAGCAGGAATACACCACGTTAGATGCGCGGATAGGTATCGGCAATCGCAGCAAGGAAAGTAAATATGCCGCCTACCTGTTTGGCACTTCGTTGGATCGCGATTCAGATTCCTATCAGGATTCACTGGGTTTGCTGGCTCAGTGGCGCTATAAACTAGGGCCAGATAGCCACCTGTCAAGTTTTATTCGAACTGCACAGCTTGACTATGCCGACCAGAGTGATCGTGATGCATTATTGACGTTAATCAGCGTAGCTTATGTTCGTAAACTTGATTCGACCCGGTCACCGGTTTTCTTCGCAGGTATCAGTGGCGGATCCAACGACCCTGATTCCAGTAGTGGCGACGAATTCGGTTATTCCCTGGTCGCGTTGAACTCTGGAATAGAATTTTCGCTTTCCGATACGCTGAAACCTTATGCCTATGCCGGTTACATGAAAAGAGATTTCGATGAGGAAGATAGTATATTCGGCACTACTCGTGAAGATGATCGATTGACGATTCGTCTGGGAGTGCGGATCAAGCAAGCGGCGGACTGGACAATCAAGCCGGAACTTACCTACATCGATAACGATTCGAATATTCCAACCAACGACTACGATCGAACCATGATTTCCGTATTACTGCAGCGTGATTTTAACTAACAGGAGACCTTGAAGCCGTGCCCTCAAAAAAGCTTTCCAGGTTCAAGAAAACAGCCACGGCTGCTGCTGTTCTTTCGGCGCTAATACCGGTAGCCGCGTCCGCGCAAAGCGAAGCTGGGCGCATAGATTTTACCGTTGGCGTTGTCCAGGCTACGAGTATCAACGGTTCAAAAAGAGCACTGGTGAAAGGTTCAACCGTCATGAGCGGTGACCTTATCACCACGTCGACGGGAGGATTGGCGCACATTCGTTTTAGCGACGGAGCTTATGTTTCGCTTAAACCTAACAGTAATTTTCGTATTGATGAGTTTCAATATGAAAAAGATAATGAAAGCGAAAATCGAGGTTTTTTCAGCTTGTTCAAAGGCGGCTTGCGTACCATTACCGGACTCATTGGAAAGCGTTTCAATGATACCTACAAAATGTCATCACGGGTTGCTACCATTGGAATCAGGGGCACACACTACAATCTGAATGTCGGCGAAGGCGGTGCGGAATCAAAAACCGAGGTTCAAAACTACATCGATTCAGCCTCTATTGTGTTGAAAATCAATCCGGAATTCGAGCTTCTTTCCGGTGAAAAAGCGGCACTCCTGCCGATATTTCTACCTGACGGGGCTTCGGTTGTCGAACTCACCATAACTGACCGGCAAGGAGAGCAAAGTGTTTACCATGTCGATTCGAAGGGCAGAATTAAACCCAGGGGACAAAGCGAATTCCTGTCACCAGGAGAGTCGGCTGCATTGCTTGGGGAACGAATTTCAGACCCGGAAACCGGTTTCGGCGTAAGCGATGAATCGGACGATTCGGGCGTAGAACTCGGAAACAAAATCCAGCAGGAAATTGACATACTGACCGAACCCTCGACTCCTTACGGCAATTAGGTTCAGCACGGCAATCTATTATCCCTGATCGTTGAACAATCGCATTATGCGATTGGTAATTCCAGTCGTTTGCCTGGGTTGGCTAAAATTCTCGTAACGACGCGCAAAATCCCGCGCAGCTTTCGCAAAATTATCAGTATTGCCAAGAATTTTCTCCAGCACATCCGAGACATCTGTGTTTTCATCGTCCTTCTCGATAAACAGGCCTGCGCCTAAACCGGCAACCGCTTTTGCAGTCATCAACTGCTCCAGGTGCATCGGAAGCATGAAATGCGGGCGACCGCCGAGCAACAGTGCCAGGGTAGTGCCATGACCTGCATGACTGACAGCCAGGCTAAATCGTGAAATAACCTGCTTCATGTCAACCGGATCGAATGAA
>QIJI01000394.1 GCA_003231795.1 Gammaproteobacteria bacterium | reverse complement strand
TCCGTGGCCGAGAACATGCTGATATTTCCGCGCAACTCGACTTCGCTAACACCGGGCACAAAGTCATCTTTCTTTTCGATATAACTGGCGACAATGTCATTTGCAGAATTCCGAAAGCCGCTGATTTCAAGCAGGTCCATAGTGTCGATTGCGCTAAAACCAGTCATCTCGAAAACCGTTGTCGTTTGGTCCATGATGATGGTTTGACCGAAAATATCGAAGCTTCTCTGGCTACCTCCTGATCCCGGAACATCAACCGGGGTCGAATCCACCGGGCCTTGAATTTCGTCATCGTAGATTACCTCAATCGCTCTGGACGAGAGGCTGCCATTGATGACTTCAACCCTGAGTTCAACCACCATTCCAAGCGCCAAATCGGCTTGCGTGCCACCGGGGTTACCGTCTATGTCAAATGAACTGGTATCGGTTTCGAACTTGCTACCATTGACATAAATACTGCCAAATTCCGTGATCTTACCCAGTACAATTCCGGTTCCACCGATGCCTGACGTTTCTGTCGAACTACCTCCGCCGCAGGAGAGTAGCAGCAGACTGCTGCCAACAACTACGCCCCGTAGTACCCGGCTATAGATAGATTTCAATATTGAAATGTTCATTGTTGAGATTCCTGGTCTGGATTTTTTGACTCGTGATAAAACACGGCCACATTGATTTCAGTGGCCGAATCATCATCGGTCTCATGTTGAGAAAGGTAGAGATCCAGCTCTTCAAGAAAGGCCTGTCCTTTACGTCGCAGGAACTGCTTGATCGCTGGAATAGACTTGGCTGCTACCTGGTGATTGGTTGCTTTCCGCTGAAATCGAAGCGCCTCGTCGGGAGCCGTTAAATTGAAATCAATCGTGTCTATCAACTGACTGGTATCGGCACCAAGAATGGTAAGATTCTCAAGTGGGTCTTCCGATGGTAGATAGGCATAACGCAACAATCTGAGTCGCTTGCCATCAACAAACCTGATGTTTCCCGCTTTGCTCAGTACCTTGCACATCGCAGCTACCGGCATATCGCCGCTATACTGTTTGATCAGATCGCTAAAAGAGCCATCGCCTTCATATTCGAGATCACGAGGCAACCCGTCTTTGCGTAGAAACCGGGGATCGTTGATCCAGCCTCCAAGCACCCGTATCACTCGATTATATTGCTGACCGTCACTATCCGACTGTTCGATGTTCATCTCACGCAGCTTTTTGACCTCTTTGCGATTCAAGCCGGTCAATATGGCTACGTTCGAAACCGTCTGTTTTTTCCCGGGAACTGTCGCATCGCTAAATCCAGCATCGACAAAACACTTTCGTGCTATACGATCGAATTCACCATAAGACATTCCATTGCGTAAAAGAATGCGGATCAGCGAAGTCAGGATTTTCCTCAGTGTCGAACGTAGCGTTTGCTGTATCATCAGGTCAGAACCTTGTAATCAGTAACCGACTAAGTCGATAGCCCTGATTGAGTCGGTAATCGATTAGTGATCATCTTCCAGTTCAACCTCGTCTGCAACCAATACACCGGCGATCAACTCACCTTCGACCTCGACTAGCAATCCATTGGCAAGAACCAGCGTCGCGGGCTCCAGTTCTGCAAAACGGGCATCAACAAACTGCCCCTGCAACATGAAAGTCTGATTTGTGGGGTTATATTCGGAGATTGTACCTTCGATTTCAACTTCGTCAGCGTCGTCCATCAAATCATCGTCTTCAGACTCGATTTCTCTGGCAATCAGGGTAGTACCTAAAACATCGAGATGCCCTTCTACTTCTACAAAAAGTCCATTTTCCAGTGTCGCGATATCGTCATCGATTTCGGTGGAGCCATCAAAGTCAATTGGAAACCCGTTAATTTCAAAACGGTTAGCAGCCAGATTTTCGATAACTCCTTTTATCTCAATTTCATCATCATTATCCTGCAGCTCAATATGGGTAGCAATCAACTGGGAATCACCGGCGTAACCACTGACTTCGAGCACGTCTCCGATCGCAATAGTGTCATAGGTCAACGCACCATCATCGTCGATGGTCGTATCCGCAGTTACCAGTACCGCCTGGCCGAGAATGGTCAAGGTCTTGCGGGTAGCGTCGGCCAGGTCGATAGCAATACTGGATACCGGGCCCTTAAGCTCATTGTCATAGTAAATTTTATCCGCATGGTGCCCACGATCATCGGAATAACCAACGACGGTAACTACCATGCCGATGCGTAAATCATCCTCGTCACCGGGACCATCATCAACATCAAATTGCGCTTGATCTGTTTCATATTTACGTCCATTGACATAAATACTGCCAAAGCCGGAAATAACGCCCCGGCTGGCCGTTGCTTCACGATCATCGCCACCACCAGACGATCCACAACCGGCCAACGTCGCCAGCAGAGCAAAGAAGGCCATAATACCAACGTATTTTTTTAGTCGAATAATCATATATTCTCCTTTGGGAATGTACTCCCAAATCAAATTAAAATTGCCGATACCCTATTGATGTGCATGGAACAACGGAGTCATATTTGGGATTATATTCCCAAATAATTCAACTTTCAATACATTTGTACAAAACTGTTGCTTTGAACAGTCACGATTACCCGGTTATTGCGAAAACTTAAAATTTGATGTTGATCTGAATCGGACAATTTTGGATTCGGATTACTAGTGGTCGAACAACCAAGGATTGATGAATACAGCAAGACCGCAGTTATCAGCCCTGAATCATTTGATGCGATATTCCGCAGAGCGGGCATGCGCCACCAGTCCTTCGCCACGTGCCAGGGTTGAAGCCACTTGCCCCAGCGCCGATGCGCTCTGCGCCGAACATCCGATCAGGCTGGATCGTTTTTGAAAATCATAAACACCCAGCGGGGACGAAAAACGGGCGCTACGCGATGTCGGCAGCACGTGATTGGGACCGGCACAATAGTCTCCGAGCGCTTCAGCACTGTAGCGACCCAGAAAAATAGCACCGGCATGGCGTACTGATTTGGCCAACTGCTGCGCGTTTTCGAGCGACAGCTCGAGATGCTCGGGCGCGATGAAATTGGCGATTTCGATCGCCTGGTCAAGACTGGAAACCTGAATCAGCGCACCGCGATTTTCAATCGACTGCTGGATAATCTGTTTGCGCGGCATTTCGTGTATCAAACGATCGACGCTTACCTCAACCTGATCGAGAAAACCCGCGTCTTCGGAAATCAAAATCGCCTGCGCGTCTTCGTCATGCTCTGCCTGCGAAAATAAATCCATCGCAATCCAGTCAGGATCGGTCTTGCCGTCGCAGATAATCAGAATTTCGGATGGACCGGCGACCATATCGATTCCGACGGTTCCGAACACCTGTCGTTTCGCGGTGGCGACATAGACATTGCCCGGGCCAACAATCTTATCGACCGCCGGCACGGTTTCGGTTCCATAGGCCAGCGCTGCGACAGCCTGTGCACCTCCGATCGTGAATACACGGTCGACCCCGGCGACAAACGCCGCCGCCAGAACCAGTTCATTGACCACGCCCTGCGGGGTAGGCACTACCATAATCAGCTCCCCGACTCCCGCGACGACCGCCGGAATCGCATTCATCAATACCGATGAGGGGTA
This sequence comes from Gammaproteobacteria bacterium, assembly GCA_003231795.1. GTDB lineage: Bacteria > Pseudomonadota > Gammaproteobacteria. Next base: position 146 of record QIJI01000394.1, on the reverse strand, counting down.
AGCCGCTTTACCGCCAGGCACATAAAGCCCGACCCGGTCCAGCGGGTTGACTTGCTGCCCCAGCAAGGTCCCGTCGGCTTCGGTAAATTCCCATGATTCGATTTTCTGCCGTTCTGCGTAGGCGCGAATTCGATCGGCTGCTATCT
>QIJI01000391.1 GCA_003231795.1 Gammaproteobacteria bacterium | reverse complement strand
CGGCAGTCATGCGGCGCACCTGACGATTGCGCCCTTCGTTTAGTTTAAGCTCAAGCCACTGTGTCGGGATATGTTTGCGTTGGCGTATCGGAGGATTTCGAGGCCACAACCATTGCGGTTCTTCAATGAGGTTAACCTCTGCGGCAGCCGTTATCCCGTCCTTCAGTTCAACCCCTGATGCCAGTAGCTGCAATTTCTGCGGGTCGGGGATGCCCTCGACCTGGGCCAGGTAGGTTTTTTTTTGCCTGAAACGCGGATTGGAAATTTGGGCCTGTAATTTTCCATCATCGGTGAGCAACATCAGGCCTTCACTATCGAAATCCAGCCGGCCGGCAGCGTAAACGCCCGCAATGTCGATAAAATCGGCGAGGGTTTGTTTTTCGCCGGATGCCGAAAACTGGCTTAACACGCGAAAGGGTTTGTTAAATAAAAGGCTGCGCGCCATTGCTATTCGGCCCCGGCCAGGGCAGGTGCAATTCGGGCCTGCCAGCGTTCCCTGCGCGGCCTTTCAAAAACATGCTCATCCATCATCTGCAACAACTTGTCAGCGTCAATGCTGCGTCGCTCCAGAGTCACTTGCTGCATTTCGCTTATTTCACAATTGATTCGGGTTAACTGCGCGCTGATCGCCAGTTGTTGCTGATGCTCGATCAATGACGCCTGTACCTGTGCCGCATAACGAAATTTCATGGCCCCGACTTCGGCAAGGTGAGCACAAAGATTATCCAGCGTCTGAAATTTTCTGAGCAGATTGGCGGCGGTCTTTTGTCCGACCAGCGGAACCCCGGGAATGTTATCGACCTTGTCCCCCATTAACGCCAGTTGATCGGCAATCTGGTCAGGACGAACACCGAATTTTTTACAGATTGCTCGATAGTCGAGCTTCTTGTTATCAAGATACGACCACCAGATGTCCTGCTCGCCGATGAGTTGCGCCAGATCTTTGTCTGCCGTCAGTATTGCTACCGGCATCTGTGGGCTGCGATGAAAATTAACTAGCGAGCCAATCAAATCGTCGGCTTCCCACTGGTCACTGCTGACATGCGAGATCCCCAGGGCATCCAGCCATTGCTGACACCAGCCAAACTGCCGTTTCAATTCTACAGGAGCCGGGCTGCGATTGGCCTTGTAAAGTGGGTAGATCTGCTTACGAGCCGATTTAACAAGACTTTGGTCAAATGCAAAAACCAGCTTGCTCGGGGCCTGCTCGCTTAGCAGCCGATAAACAAAGTCGGTGAAACCAGCAAAGGCCTGGTCGGGTTGTTGCAGAAGATTAACCCGGTCCTGTCCGGGGCCAAACCATGCCCTGTACACAAATATACTCGAATCAACCAGAAACAGACGCATAACCACTCACAATGACAAATCAGATGACGGAAACCCTGAATTGTCAAAGGTTCCTGAAGATTTTACAACGGTCTTTGTTATAATCCCGCGCACTATTGCAACCTACCTGTTTGATGCGACGCTTCATTATTAACCTCATTTGCTGTTTTATCTTTAGCCCGGTGCTGGCGGCTAGTACCATTCAGGAATTGCAACAGCAAATAGCCGGAAAGGACTTTAGCGCCGCAGCCCGACATGGCGAACAGCTTCTCATCGATAATCCCGGCCATATCCGGGCTCGCTTCCTTACCGCTTATGCGCACCAGCAGAATAACCAGATGACGCAGGCTATCACACTGTACGAAGGCATTATTCGCGATCACCCTGGACTGCCCGAACCACGCAATAATCTGGCCCTTATTTACCTCGCACAGGGTGATTACGACCGCGCCAGTCAGTTACTGGTTGACGCAATCAATACTCATCCCAGTTATGCAACTGCTTATGAAAACCTGAGTCGCATCTATGCCGGTCTCGCCAGCGAGGCTTATCGTCGCGCGACCAGTGAATCCAGCGAGCCCACCGGGTACACGCCTAATATTGAACTCACCGCCATAGACCGACTCGAACTGCCCCCCGAGGCGCTGATTACCGATAGTGCTGCCAACGAATCGACACTGATCACGACCGCAAATCTGGAAACTCTTTTAATCGAACAGGTTAACGGCTGGGCCAAGGCCTGGAGCAGCAAGAATTTCGAGCGCTATTCCAGTTTCTATTCCCTCCAGCATCGTGCCGAATTTAAAAACTATAGCGCCTGGCTCGAACACCGGCGCCAAAGAATCAACCGCCCCGGAAGTATCCGGGTCGAGGTGAGCAACATACAAATAAGGTGGAAGGGAGAAAATCGAGCTATTATTAATTTCACCCAACGATATGAATCGCCGCAATACAGTGATCTTGTTGTAAAACGGCTGGTTTTTAGTCGTCTCGGGACAGAATGGAAAATTACTGAAGAGCGGGTATTATCTGTTTTATGAAACAACTTCTAACCTGCCTGCTGTTACTGGCTTTTAATAGTAACCCGCTCGCCGACGACTCAGCCGGCAGCCAGTATGAAAAGAGTCTACTCGATACGATTAAGTTGATTCAGAGCCTGGATCACGATCGGGCTTTAGACAACACCCGCGATCTGATTCGGCAATATCCTCATAGCCGCCTCGGACAAATGCTTTACGCTGACCTGTTACTGGCAAAGGTTGGACCGCTGACGCAAATCGGGTCGGGCATCGAACAGCCTCGGGCGGTGCAGGATTTTCGCTACGAACTCAAACAACGCTTGCAGCGCGACAGCAGCACCGGGCGTCAAAATCTATTCCCCGAGAATATAGTTGCTCTCGCCGATGACCAGCCTTACGTGATCCTCATCGATCAGCAAAGCTCCCGTATTTATGTCTATCGGAATGAACAGGGTATTCCGGTGCTGGTTAACGACTATTTTATAACTATCGGCATAAAGGGCTACGGCAAGCAAAAGCGTGGTGATCAGAAATCACCGATCGGGATTTATCACGTGACCCGATACATCGGTGGCGAAGTGCTACCGGATTTGTATGGAGAAGGTGCATTTCCAATTAATTATCCGAATGTCTGGGATGTTCGCAAGAAGCGCACCGGCGATGGAATCTGGATTCACGGCACTCCGTCCTATACCTATAATCGCTCCCCCTGGGCCAGTAACGGATGCCTCGTGGTCAGCAACCCCGATTTTTTACATATTGACGACTTCATCCAGCCGGGCTTGAATACTCCGGTCGTGCTGGCCGATCAGATCAACTGGATCAGCCATGAACAATGGCTCAAAAATCGACGGGAAATGCTGCAACTGCTGTCGGCCTGGCTGAATGACTGGGAAAGCATGGACCACGAAACTTATCGACAACACTATTCAAGCGTGGGACTGGACGCTTTCGGCCGTGATTTCAAAAGCTGGGATGGCTACAAACGCTGGGTTAATCGTGAAAAAACGTGGGTTGCGGTCGACTACCAAAATCTGAATATATTTAAATACCCCGCTGAAGAAAATCTGGTTTTGATGCAATTCGAACAGAGTTATCGCAGCAACAATCTCGATCTTGATAGCGCCAAGGAGCTTTACTGGCACAAGGCCGGGGACCGATGGAAAATTGTATACGAAGGAACCCGCCAGTTCCCGTTTCCCGATACTCGCATCGTCGAAAACTAGTGGACCGCGTCATTTCTGCGCAGGCAGGAATGCCCGGGGACAGATCTTTAGCTCTGTTCCCTCACTACCTTTAGGACCACGAATTTTTTATCGGCACTCAAGGTTTCACAATTACCAAACAGCTTTTTCATCTTGGCGTGATACCCCAGATGGCGATTACCTACGACACGCAGTTC
>QIJI01000086.1 GCA_003231795.1 Gammaproteobacteria bacterium | reverse complement strand
ATTGATATCCCCTGGATAATTGAAGGGCGGCTCATCCTTATGCCGCTGCAATACTTATTAATGGGCTATTTTTTTACCCAGTACTTTATCCAGGGCTGCCTGTGCGCAGGCCTGGTCGAGATGACCGCCCGGAGCACCCCCGACGCCAATACCACCGACTATTTGTCCATTTACCCTGATCGGAAGGCCGCCAGCAAGAATCAGGATATTGGCATCCATATCTCGCAGTCCGGCTAAAAATGGTTTCTCCGCAATTAACTTTGCGAAGTCGGCGGTCGGGCGCCCCATGCTGGCTGAGGTAAACGCTTTCTTACGGCTGCTTTCCAGCGTGTGAGGGCCAGCCATATCGGCACGCAGTTGGGCGCGAGTGAGCCCGGCCGCATCGACTACGGTTACGCTGACGTTGTAACCATCGGCTGAACAGGCGTCCAGTGTTTCTGTAGCCAGTTGGAGCGCCGTATCTACTGGCAGGTAAACAGTTTTTGGCAACTCGGTGGCCGAGCTATTGAAAGACACCGCGAGACTGAGGCTGGCGGCGGTTACGGTAATAAGTATCGTTTTCATCATAAATTCCTCTAAGGGTTGTTTGTAATTTTGGATTACGAGCGCACAGAATAATTGGCCAACCTTTCCAACAGCTTGCGCCAACATTACAGTAGTGTAATGTGAAAGTTTTCGACGTGCTCATAGCAAGGCGGCATGGTAGGTTTAGTTCTGGAAAAGTATCTGGTGTCACAATAATGAAACTGTTACTGATTGAGGATGATGAAAAGATATCCGGTTTTATTGCCAGGGGACTTGAGCAAGCTGGATATCTGGTCGATGTAGTCGGCGATGGCGCCGAAGGCCTGGTGCTGGCGCAGGAGGTCGAATATCAACTCGCAATTGTCGATGTCATGTTACCGGGTCTTGATGGGATCTCGGTGATCGAGCAAATGCGCGCCAGCGGTTGTTCGGTGCCGATCATCATACTCAGCGCCAAACGCTCGGTTGCCGATCGCATAAGGGGTCTGGAAACCGGCAGTGACGACTATCTGACCAAACCTTTTTCTTTTTCGGAGCTGCTCGCCAGAGTCCAGGCGCTGTTGAGGCGTAGTAGTTCAGCAGGTAGTGAATCGGGGCTGCAAGCCCTGTCGCTGTCCGACCTGGAAATGGATTGTTACCGTAAAACTGTTGTTCGTTGCGGCACTAAAATTCATCTTCAACCCAGGGAATTTCAACTACTCGAGTACTTACTGCGCCATCTGGAGCGAGTGGTGTCCAAAACCATGATTCTGGACCAGGTTTGGGATTACAGTTTCGACCCCCAAACGAATGTCGTGGACGTGCTGGTATGCCGCCTAAGAGCCAAAATAGACAAGGGGTTTGGAGTGAAGCTATTACATACCATACGAGGCGTGGGCTATGTTTTACGGGTTGACTAAATACTTGCGTAATAAAACCGCGATTAGCCTGACGCTGAAGTTTGCGGCTGTTTTTTTGCTGGCTGCGACAATACTTTTTGGTATTGTCGACCACCTGCTGGAACGTTCTTTGCTGGAAAAAGACCAACAATTGATCGGCTCCTGGCTGGAAAGCTATCAACGCCTGGATATGGATGCGGGACTAGAAAAAACCAGACTAGTGCTGGACCGGGACTCGCCTTATCTAAGGCGTAGTTCAATGTGGGTAGAATTGTTCGATACCGATGGCGACAGATTAATGTTGGTCAAACCAACCGACTGGGATGATAGCGTTACTATTCTGGACGAAGATCAACCGGGCCCCTCGCTCTGGACCAGAATTGAACTTAAGACTGGCAAGCAAACACAAGTGCTGCTAACCCGAGAAGTTTCATTGCAGGAAGGCAGGCGGCTGCGCATTGGAATTTCATCTTCGGTCAGACAGGCCCAACTGGCGAGTTACCGGGCCTTAATGCTGCAAGTTGCACTACCCCTGATTTTTTTGAGCATAATGCTGACTGCCTATATAAACTGGCGCGCGCTGTTGCCGGTGCATGACCTCATCGATACGGTTCGCAAACTGCGGGTCAGAGAGTTGGATGTGCGGGTCCCGGTTCGCAATCAACATTCGGAGCTGGGTGAACTGGCGACGCTTTTCAACCAGATGCTGGCGCAGATTGAAGCGCTGATTCAAGGGATGCAACAGTCGCTGGATAATGTTGCACATGATTTGCGTACTCCGTTATCGCGGATGCGTTTAAGTCTGGAGGAGGCATTGGCTGGTGATGATCTGCATCAACTGAAAGAAGCGTTGATGGACTGTGCCGAAGAGAGCGAGCGAATCGACGGTATGCTGCGTATATTGATGGATTTATCAGAAGCTGAGAGCGGAGCCCTGCAGTTACGGCTCGAGTCATTCGACATCAACAGGCTGATTGAAGAGACCGTCGAACTGTACGGATACCATGCCGAGGAAAAGGGCGTTGAATTGTTATCATCTACAATAACTCCGCTACAGCTGGTTTCGGATCGAACTCGAATACGACAGGTACTTGGAAATCTGGTCGATAACGCTATCAAATATACGCCGTACGGTGGCAAGGTGAATATTCATTGCTTTAATACAGGCGAAATCATTCATATCAGGGTAGAGGATAACGGTATCGGGATTAGCGGCCAGGATTCCCCCCATATTTTTGACCGCTTATATCGAGCAGATCAAAGCCGGCATAAGCCTGGCATGGGACTGGGGCTTAGTCTGGTAAGGGCGCTGGTAGAGGCCTGCGGTGGTGAAATTAGTGTTAGCAGCAAATTAACCCGGGGCAGCAGATTTGAGGTGACATTGCCGGGGGCCGGATTGGGCTGACGGGCGTTTTTTTGATTTCAATCGATGCCGGCCCTTTTTGGGAAAAAGGGGACGAAAAGGACGAAAAGGACGAAAAAGGGCGAAAAAGAAAGGACGAAAAAGGGGACGGATTTATTTTCCATTTACCGCATCAGCGTTAAAAAATAAATCTCTCTCCATTTACTTACCAGTCAGTGTTGAATTACATCCAAAGCCAATGGTCTGGACACGCTCCTGGATTCATTGATTCATAATTGACAGTTTCATATTGTTGGCATATGCTATGGCATATATTCATTTAAAGAAAATATCGAAATGCCACACACCGAACGACATGTTCGCTTGTTTCGTAACGGGAGAAACCAGGCGGTGCGTATCCCGCGCGAATTTGAATTGGAGGGGGATGAAGCAATCATGCGCAAGGAAGGTGGCTGCTTGATTGTGGAACCGATCAGAAAGGGTCGGCTTCTTTCCTTATTGGCCACTCTGTCTCCTCTCGATGAATCCTTTCCCGATGTGGACAAAGATTTGCCCTCATTGGACGACCCCGAGCTTTGACAAAATCGTTTCGTTACCTACTGGACACAAACATCCTTTCCGATCTGGTTCGTCACCCGCAAGGCGAAATAGCAAATAGAATCGCTGAAGCAGGGGAAAGAGCAATCTGCACGAGCATTATTGTCGCGGCTGAGCTACGCTTCGGCGCTGAGAAATCAGGCTCCAGTAAATTGGTGGATCGAGTAGATTTGGTTCTCTCCGCTATAGAAATCTTGCCGCTAGAATCACCTGCGGACCGGGAGTATGGAAAATTACGCCACTATCTGGCACGCCAGGGAACCCTCATAGGCCCGAACGACATGCTGATCGCGGCTCAGGCCCTTGGCGCAAGTCTGACAATAGTAACGGCCAATACCAGGGAGTTCTCACGCGTACCCGGCCTGGCTGTCGAAAACTGGTTAGCTGAATAATCGGCACGAT
>QIJI01000428.1 GCA_003231795.1 Gammaproteobacteria bacterium | reverse complement strand
TGACCAGAATGGCACTTACATAAGCCGAAAGCGTGGATTTTCGCAACAAATCCAAAATTTAAATGCAAAACAAACATTAAGATTGGATAATCGGTGAAAGTTTTTGCGAAGTAAACCGCAGGCGGCGTAGCCGTCGAGGCATTCGCTAAAACTTTCACCGATTATCCAATAATAGCGGGGATTTTATGGCGACAGTTGCGGGCTTAAGTCAGTGCCATTGGGGCTGGAGCAAAAATTCTTTGGGAATTTTTGCTCCGACCCCCTCGAAGGCAAAGACCAAAAAGATCGGTAGCTCAGTATCATAAGCTCGGGTAAAATCCCGGTTTATTTTTCCCATCCGGCTGCAGGTTTCCGCTGTTGAAGCAAATCATTCACGATCTGATCGCACAGGCTTTAGTCGAGCTTGAGCAAGCCGCGCAGATCCCGCCAGAACTCCCTGTCGATATTCAGGTTAATCCGACCAGGGACCCGAGTCAGGGGGATTTTGCCAGCAATATAGCAATGATGCTGGCGCGACCTGCGGCCATGGCTCCTCGTGATCTGGCGGCGCTGATTGTTGATCGGCTGAACCAGGCAAGTGAGATTGACCACATCGAAGTTGCCGGGCCCGGGTTTATCAACTTTTTTGTGGCGAGCGAGGCGAGCCAGTCGGTGATACGAAAAGTGCTCGAACAGGGCGAGACCTTTGGCCGCAGCGAATATGGTCAGGGCGAAAAAATTCAGATTGAGTATGTTTCAGCTAATCCTACCGGGCCGTTACACGTCGGACATGGTCGCGGTGCGGCTTATGGTGCAACGCTAGCAAATCTGTTAGAGCATGTCGGTTATCAAGTGCAGCAGGAATACTACGTCAATGACGCGGGACGCCAGATGGATATCCTGGGTACTTCGACCTGGTTGCGATATCTTGAGTTATGCGGTGAAACCATTACCTTTCCCAGTAATGGTTATCGTGGTGATTACGTCTGGGACATTGCCGCAACGCTGCACCGTGAACAGGGTGATCGCTTCCGCCGTGAGAGTGAACAGATATTTGCCGATGTGCGTGAGGACGCGCCTGCCGGTGACAAGGAAAAGCATATCGACGATTTGATCGCAAATGCACGCAAGTTGCTGGGAGAGGTCGATTATCGTTTTGTCTTTGATGCCGCGTTGCATTTGCTGGTCGAAGTCATTCGGGTTGATTTGCATGCCTTCGGGGTTGATTTCGATTGCTGGTTTTCGGAGCGCTCGCTAGCCGACGAAGGTTTGATCGAAGAGGCGCTTAAGCGTCTCGAGGATAATGGTCATCTTTATCTTCAGGATGGAGCCTGGTGGTTTCGTTCAACTGAATTTGGTGACGAGAAAGATCGCGTTGTGAAACGGGAAAATGGGCAAACCACCTATTTTGCATCCGATATCGCCTATCACATGAATAAGTTCGACCGTGGTTTCAACAAGGTAATCAATATCTGGGGCGCGGACCATCATGGCTATATTGGGCGAGTCAAAGCATCGTTAAGCGCGCTCGGATACAATGCCGATAATCTCGAAATCCAGTTGGTACAGTTTGCCAATTTGTTCGAAAAGGGTGAGAAAATCTCGATGTCGACGCGTTCCGGTGAATTTGTCACGCTCAAGCAACTGCGCCAGGATGTGGGTCATGATGCGGCACGTTTCTTTTACGTGATGCGTAAAGCAGATCATCATATGGATTTTGACCTCGATCTGGCACGTGAACAGTCGAACGACAACCCCGTTTATTACCTGCAGTACGCTTATGCCCGTATTTGCAGTGTTCGCCGGCAATGCAGCGAAAAGGGATTCAAAATTTCGACCGAATCGGCCAATCTTGTACGTCTCGACAATGCACACGAGCAGGCGTTGGTGAAACAACTCAGCCGGTATCCCGAGTGTATCCTTTCGGCCGCCGAGCGACGTGAACCGCATATGGTGGTGAACTACTTGCGCGATCTCGCCAACCAGTTCCACTCCTGGTACAACGCGCACCAGTTTATTGTCGATGATAGTGAGTTGCGCGATGCGCGTATGGCACTGGCTTGTGCGATCGGGCAGGTGTTGAGTAATGGTTTGAATCTGCTCGCAGTTTCGGCACCGGAAAAAATGTAACCAGAAATGGCGGAAAAACAATCTACATCACCCTGGGTCTGGATATTTCTGATTTTGATGTTGGCTTCGTTTGTCGCCTTTATTGTGTTTCTCGACCAGAAGATTGTTAAAAGTAATGTCGATGAACAGACTCAAAAGCAACCGAGTGGCTCGGAAAACAAACCCGTCATCGATTTTTACGACATATTACCGCAGCGCGAAGTAGAGATTTCAATCTCTGAAAAAGATCAGGCGGGCATTGAAAATCCAAGTATCAACAAAGAAACCCCGAAAACTTTTTTGTTGCAGGTCGGTTCATTTCAGAGTGCCGAAGATGCCGACAGCAGGAAGGCAGAACTGGCTTTTCTGGGACTGGAGGCCAGTGTTAAAACTGCCGAGGTCGACGATGAGACATGGCATCGTGTTCAACTGGGTCCGTTTGCCAGGAACAGCAAACTGTCACGAGTCATAAATCTGCTGATCGAAAACGATATCCAGTATATTCAGCGCGGCCAGTAGTTTCGCTTTTCCCCGCTTTCAGCTATACAGATCGCACAGAAACCAGTCGGGCACCAGTTGCCGTGATCGAGCCAGTAATTTTTCGTGTCTGCGATAGTCTGCACAATGCTCGCCAACCAGTCTCCAGAATGCCGCCGAGTGATTCATATGACGGGTATGACAAAGTTCATGAATGATGAGGTACTCAACGCAATCCGGCGGAACAAACAAAAGCTGATCATTGAGACTTATATTGCCGCGCGATGAACAGCTTCCCCAGCGTGTCTTCTGGCTGCGGATACTGAGATGATCAAACTTGAGACCACTGCGTAGCGATAGCTGTGAGATCAGATCTGGAAATTCAGCCTGTGCCCGTCGTCGAACCCATTGGCGTAGCTGTTGCAGGCAGCCTTGTTCGTTGTCTGCACTGATCACCAGCACATCGTTGCTTTGATGATCGAACAGGTCTGCGGTTGATCCCGGCCTGCCACTGTAAATTATCCGGGTTACACTGTTATCGAAGAGCAATTCAATTTGCTCGGGTAGCCGGGCAGCCTCCCTCAAACGTGATTGTTTTTCGAGCTGATTCCTGGCCCAGTCTGCATGTTGCTGCACCAGATCGGGAATTTGATAACGAGGAAATCGCGGCGGTATAACGACCTCGAGCCCGCCGAAAGGTTTGATTTGCAGTCGCGCATAGCGGGCTTTGCGCGAGACCCGCAGGGTCCATTTTAGTGGTCGAACAATCAAGGTTTGATGGATACAGCGAGACGTGAAGCGGTCATTCGCTTTGTTGCGCCTTTCGACAAGGGCTGGGCCATTGCCTTCAAGGCGCGTCGCGCGACTGACCGCTTCACGTCTCGCCCGAAGGGAGTGCTCCAGGTGACCTGGCCCTGCGTCGCCTAAAAGCGCCTACTGTTGGTACAGCCCTTGGAAAGGGCATACCATTCCCTGCAGGCTGCGTCGGGATGCCGCACCACTTGTTCCAGATTACCTGGGGCACTCTGTATCCATCAAACCTTGATTGTTCGACCACTAGTTCTGCCATTTTATAATCCCGACATAATTTCGATTTCAATTGTCCGGGTACCCCTCAATTACCAGTACTCCACTCACGGCGAATGCAGGCTGCCAGGACAATCCCAGCCAGATTCCGACGATGATTGTACTGACTGTGGAAAC
>QIJI01000377.1 GCA_003231795.1 Gammaproteobacteria bacterium | reverse complement strand
GCCAGGCCAATGCCGATAGTGCGCTTAGGCAGGTTTTCCAGTGCGGGAATCTTTTCGTGTAAAGCTGAAATCATTGATTGTCGGGCATTTGTAGGTCGATTTTAGTCGGTATGTTTAGTGCCGCGTGTGTCGCAATCATCCCGTTTGACCCATTTCCAGCCATTGATCATCGGTTTGATCAGGTTTTCCTTCTTCCACAACAGGTAAAACAAAATGGCGACTAGATGCAGGATCACCAGAATTAAAATAATATCGGCATTGAAACGATGCCACCAGGTTAGGCGGTTGATGGTCGCTTGCTCGACGTACCCGGACAGCGGTCCGTACTCAAAAAAGTCCTCGGATTCGATAAACAGACCCGAAACGGCCTGGAAAGTAATCGCTGACATCATTGCAATCACTGAAAGCGAGCCGAGTGGATTATGCCCCGGAGTCCCGCTGGCCTTGCGTCGTCCTAGCCCGCGCAGGTAGGCCAGGGTCTCCGATGGCGTTGATAAAAATGCCCGGTAGCGGATCGGGGCCGGGCCGACAAAACCCCACAGAAATCGAAACACCATCAAACCCAGCACCAGATAACCGATATAAAAATGCCACTGAATGATGTCGAAATTCATGAACCTGCCAAAGCTCCAGCCGATGCTGACCGCAAGCACCAGCACCCAGTGCCACAGACGTGTCACCGGATCCCAGATTTTTTCGAGTTGGTAGCCTTGCAAAGGGCTTAAGCGTTATGGTAACTCACGGAAATCATCATGGCAGGCCTTGCAGGATTTTCCCAGTGGTCCGATTTTTGACTTCAGCGCGTCAACACCACCGCCAGCTACCAACGCCAGTTCATTCACTGCCTTGACATATTTTTTACCGTATTCGGCTATTTCCGGATAAGTGGTCCAGACTTCAGGTAACGCGGTGGTTTTATCCGGGTAAGCACCGTTGTCGGTTCCCTGCATCCAGGCGCGCCCAATGTCGAGGTCGAGCATCAGCTTCAGGTTTCCCGCGAGCGTGGCAGCCAGTTCAGCATCATATGGAATCTTACCTTTAACCATGCCGAATAAAGGTCCAGCGTTAAAAGAACGTAACTGCATTTCAGCCTGGCGGGCTTTGATTGCCTTTTCTTTCGGGTCTTTGGCGGCAAATCCTGGTGCAGTTACTGACAGGGCGATTAGTAAAAGCCCCAGTTTGGTGATTCGTTTCATATTTTTCTCCTCGATTGGTCTATGTCGCGATCATTATAAGCATTATAAATTCACAACACATTATAAAACCTGCGCTATGGTGCTGCAATTATGCAGCATCTCAGCGAGGTGTTTGATTCAGCCTGAATCGTGTTGCGCCGATGCCGCACAAAATGGTAGTCAGTGCGAGGTAATGCAGCCAGCTTACGGGCTCGGATAGCACCCAGGCGCCGCTGAAAAAAGCGACTACTGGAATCAGATAGTTGATTGTCGACAAGAAGGTCGGTCCGGCCCTGTCTATTATGGTAAACAAAATGATGGTAGCGATGCCGGTTGGCCCGATGCCGAGCCAGATGACTGCGAGCATCGAATCCTGGCTGATGGCGTTGTTGGCGGGTGCGACGAACAACCAGAAGGGAAATATGATCAAACTCGCCATGACCAGTACACCGCAGGCACCGACCATCGGGCTGAACCTCGGCAGGCGTTTGATCAAGATGGTGTTGACCGCATAACAGGTGGCCGCGCAAACAATAGCGATGGCACCTAAAAAGGCGCGACTGCCACCTTCAATGACCGGTCCCATCAGTATCGTAACCCCGGTAATTCCGAGTATGAAGCCTGCAAGTTTGTATCGATTCAGATTTTCCCCGGGAACCAGGTAATGCGCCATCACCATCGTCATTAACGGCATGATCGCCATAATCATTCCGGCAACACCCGAATTGACGCTTTGCTGGCCCCAGGTAATCAGGTAAAAAGGCAATGCGTTACCGATGATTGCCATCAATAGAAAACCTGCCCAGATTCTCGGCTCCCGCGGGATGCTGTCGCCACGCGCAAAGACTACCAACGCCAGCACCAGTGCGCCTAAAGCCAGACGGTAAAATACCACCGAAACCGGATCAACAGTCCTGATCGAAATGGCAACGGTCAGAAACGAGGTTCCCCAGAGTGCCACCAGCAGCAGCAACAGACCCCAGTTCGTCAGTGTCGTGCGGGTATCCCGGGTCAAACCTGCAACTCGGGTAAATCTCGATAGAATTCCAGTGCCTCGGGATTGGCCAGCGAATGGATATTTTTGACTTCGCGATTGTGTACTACTTCACGCACCGCCAGTTCGACGATTTTGCCCGATTTGGTACGTGGGATTTCACCGACCTGAACGACTTTGGCAGGAACGTGGCGCGAGGTGCATTTTTCGCGCACGGTGCGTTTGATTTTGCCAACAAGCGCATCGTCGAGATCGAGTTCATGCTGTAGCACAACGAACAGCACTACGCGCACGTCGTTGTCCCAGTTCTGTCCTATCACGATTCCCTCGACTACTTCTTCCAGTTGTTCCACGTGACGGTAAATCTCGGCCGTGCCAATTCGAACCCCGCCAGGATTCAGGGTTGCATCGGAGCGACCGAAAATAACCAGACCATTTTGGTCACTCAACAAGACATAGTCACCGTGATGCCAGATGTTTTCAAATCGCGCAAAATAGGCGTTGTGATACTTTTCGCCGCTATCATCGTCCCAGAAAAAACAGGGTTGGCTCGGAAATGTCTGCGTGCAAACCAGTTCGCCCTTTTCATTTCTGATCGATTCACCTGCGTCGTTAAATACATCCACTGCCATACCCAGTCCCCGGCACTGAATTTCGCCCCGGTACACCGGTAGCAACGGGCAGCAGATAGCAAAACAGGAAGCAATATCAGTACCCCCTGATACCGAGGCCAGGCAGACATCTTTTTTAATATGTTGATAAACAAAATCAAAACTTTCAGGTGCCAGAACCGATCCGGTGGACGCAACTGCGCGCAGGGCGGGCAGATCGAATTTATCGATCGGGTGTATATCTGCATTTTTAAGGGCGTCAATATATTTAGCCGAAGTACCAAAAATATTCATCTCGACATCTTTGGCGTAGCGCCATAAAACTTCTCCATCCGGGTAGAACGGAGAACCGTCATAGAGCACCAGTGCAGCTTTGCTCGCCAGTGCGCTGACCAGCCAGTTCCACATCATCCAGCCCAGCGTAGTGAAGTAAAATACGTGATCACCGGGTTTTACATCGCAATGCAGCATCTGTTCCTTCAGGTGTTGAATCAAGGTTCCACCGACTTTGTGTGTAATGCATTTTGGTTTGCCGGTAGTTCCGGACGAGTAAAGTATGTAGAGCGGATCATTAAAGCGTCGCGCAACAAATTCAATTTCTGCCGCCGGCACGGCAATAATGTCGCGCCAGTCGATTGCACCGATGCGATTGCCAAATCCAGCGAATTCAATCTGAATGACTTTTTCGACGTTTGGCAGTTGAGCAACGATTTTCTCGACCTTGCCGCCGAGTTCGTGACTTTTGCCATTGTAAAAATAGCCGTCAACGGTAAATAGAAACCGCGGTGCGGTTTGACCGAAACGATCGATGACACTTTCTTCGCCGAAATCAGGTGAGGTTGATGTCCAGACGGCGCCGAGGCTGGTGGCCGCCAGCATCGCCACCACGGCTTCGGGCAAATTGGGCAGGTAGGCAGCGACGCGATCACCGGGTTGCAACCCATTTGATTTCAACCAGGCCGCGACGCTGGCCACCTGGTCGTGCAGTTGCT
>QIJI01000321.1 GCA_003231795.1 Gammaproteobacteria bacterium | reverse complement strand
GCGTACATTACCAGCACTCGATCACAGCTACTGGCAATAATGCCAAGGTCGTGGGTTATCAGTAGAACGGCCATCGACATTGCTTGCTGTAAATTCGAGATGAGTTCGAGAATTTGTGCCTGAATGGTTACATCAAGTGCGGTAGTGGGTTCGTCGGCAATCAGCAATTTCGGATTACAAACGAGCGCTATTGCGATTACCACTCGTTGGCGCATACCGCCAGACAATTGATGGGGATACTCGCCTAGGCGCAACTCGGGTGAGGGCAGGCCAACGCGGTCAAGCATTTCCAGTGCCCGCTGCAATGCATCGCGTGGGTTAAGCGAGTAATGCAAAACCAACGACTCCGAAATTTGCTTACCGATGGTTTGAACCGGATTCAACGCGGTCATCGGCTCCTGAAAGATCATGCCGATTTCGGCACCTCTTATTTTTTCCATTTCGCGGTAGTCGAGATCCGGCAAGGGCTGTTGATCGAAAATTATGTTGCCCCCTGATATTGTTCCCATCGGTTGTGGCAGCAATCGCATGATTGAAAGTGCAGTCACGCTTTTACCACATCCGGATTCACCCACCAGGCCCAGGGTTTCGCCGGCTTCGATCGAAAAACTGACTCCGTCGACGGCTGAGACAGAGCCGAGGTCGCTGTCAAAATTCACCGATAGGCGATCCACTTCAAGCAATGCAGTCATCTAATCGTTGCGATATTGCTGGTAGATACGAATCTGGGGTTCGAATTGAATTCCTGAATCCCGCGCCGCTAAAGTTTCCGCTTTAATATCTTCGTCGATCCAGTGAACAAAATACTCGCCCGATGTGGAACTGTGTTTGACATTGAATGATTCCGGAAAGCGTAACCATCGCCAATGCCCGATTCGATAATAGGATTGCTTGAAGCCGGGGGAAAATGATGCGTAGTCGAATAAGGCCTGCTGCAGACGGTGGGAGAGATCGATCATTTCGCTGCGGCTGGAAGAAGCGCGGTATGCTTCGATCATTGCGTCAATTTTTGCATCGGCGACAATTTCCAGATTATTGGATTGTGTTTTAACCTTGCGTTCGGGATTGACACTGCCGTCTTCGAGAAAGGCCTGGTCATAGGCGTTAACCGAATGATAGGTTTCCCAATAGCGCGGATACATTTCGAGTCCGACCCCAAAGGCGGAAAAATGGATGTCGTGTTTTTTCTCCTGTACCTTTTTCCACGCCGTGGTGCCATCGAGAACCTCGATGCGAAATTCTACTCCCGCTTTTGCAGCCTCCTCTTTAAGAATGGTTAATACATCTTTCAAGGCTTCGTAACCGGTCGACAGGGTGAAGGACAGGCGCCGGTTTTCATTATTCACCAGAATGCCGTCGTTACCCCGGGTTTTAAAACCGGCTGCGGCAAAATGTGCCTGCGCTTTTTCGATGCTAAAAGGGCGCGGCTTAAGCGTGGGATGTGAGAAATCGCCATAGCCGTCCGCGGTGGATTGCAGCCGTTCGTAATCGCCGCGAAAATATTTCTCGATGACGAGATCCCAATTGGTAGCGTAATTGATTCCAATGCGGATGTCCTGCTGGTCGAGTAAGGTTTTGGAGCTGTTCATCCACAAGCCATAAGTAGGGCGCGGGTGCTGATTGTAAAAAACTTTCTTGTGCACATACCCCTTTGCCACCAACGCATGATCATCCGGGAGTTTGTCGTACCAGTACTCGGCCAGGTTGAGGCTGAAGGTATCGATATCGGCTCTTAAAAAAGCTTCAAACACTTTTGAAGTGTCCCGGATTACATTGAAATGAATGCGATCCACGTTATAGCGATTGCGCCAGAATTTTAAATCTTTGGCCCACCAGTTCTTGACTCTTGTCAGTGCAATCGAACGACCTTTTTTTATGTCGGCTGGAAGCACCTGGTAAGCCCCGGTAGTCGGGACAAAACGCCATTGGTAACGCTCAACATAATCTTCTCCAAGTTCTTTATAAAAATGTTGGGGCGTGGGTCCGAGCGAAAGAGTCCTCTCGCGCATGTTGGGTTTGACGTTCGGAATCGAGATCGAGATGGTGTAATCGTCATATCGGGTAATGTTGGTATACATGGTTCCGTACCAGTTGTTATACCAGGGGGCGACGATGTAACTGGAGCGATAAAAGAAAAAGGTAAATAAATAGTCATCGGCGGTTACTTTTGCACCATCAGACCAACGTGCGTCAGGATTGAGCCGAATATAAGTCGTCTTGCGTTCGGGCGATACGGCCCATGCGGTGGCCAGGCCGGGGAAGAACTGGTTGCTGTCGTTTGGATAAATTTGAGCGACCGACATTGAAAAATAATCCAGAATCCAGCGTCTGAACGAACCGTTAGAATCAGGCCCGACAGGTCTTAAGGTGCGTGGAAAATCATCGATGGAAGCATACTGTGTGCCACCTTTGCGTGCACGCTCCGATGAGAATTCGGCAAGTTCGGAGCCGTTTTCCCAATTCAGGTCTGCAGGCAGATCGTCGAGGGTTTTAAAGGAGAAAAATTCGGGTTGAGAGGTGTAGTAGTCGAGTACTTCCTGCGTATTGTCGCGTAGTTCGACTGCGGTCTGTTCTTTTGATTCGCAGGCACTGATCAGTAGCAAGATTAAAAGCGACAGGTACCAGGCAGGGTTTCGTATCATAGTGGTCATCGGTAAACAGTATATTGTTTGGGGTCGAATGCTTCACGCAGGGCTTCACCTATAAAGGTTACCAGCGTGAGCAGCAACACCAGCGTACTAAAAGCAGAAATGATTATCCAGGGTGCAACACGCAGGTTATCGGTGCCTTGCTTTAGCAGTTCGCCAAGACTCGGGGTCGGCGGCGGCAGGCCGAAGCCGAGGAAATCCAGTGCAGTAATCGCGGTAATCGCGCCGACAATGGTAAACGGCATGAAGGTAATTAAGGTCGCTAGCAAGTTCGGCAAAATATGCCGGAAAATAATACGACTATGACTTGCACCCAGTACGCGTGCGGCAGCGATGTAGTCACGCGCTTTTTGTCGATAAGTCTCGGTACGCATGAAATAGGTCATCGAAGTCCACGAAAACAACACCATCACGATGAGCAATATCATGATTCGCCCGACCACGGAAAAGGTTCCAGGGATGATCGAAAACACGATGATCACCATATACAGGAAGGGTACATTCGACCAGATTTCGATGAAGCGCTGGAACAATAAATCAAAGGCACCGCCGAAGTAACCCATTGCACATCCGATGCTGATACCAATCACGTAAACACTGATCATAAACAGAATAGAAAACACCAGTGCGATGCGCGTTCCGTACAACAGGCGAGCAAGAATATCGCGACTGGTTGAATCGGTACCCAGAAAATGCCGCTTGTCTAACGAAGGGGGGGAGGCCTTAAATACATCACCGCTGGAATGATTCTCAAAAGGGCTGTAAGGCACGATTGGCATCAACAACCAGTTGTCCCCGTTTTCACTTGCAAATCGCAGCTTTAAATCACGATAATTGGTTTCATAGTCGTAACTAAAACCGAAATCTGTGCCTGGGTGGTAGGTGTCATAGGTCGGGAAATGGAGCTCGCCATTGTAACTGACGATCAAGGCCCGATTGTTAACCAGGAGCTCACCGAAAAGGCATAACAATAGTATGAATGACAAAATAATCAGTGAGCCGAAACCGAGTTTGATCTGGCGAAAGCGGCGCAGCTTTTGCTGGGTGCGGGGATTAAGCAAAGCGGATTCTCGGGTCGACTATCGCCACCAGAATATCGGACAGTATATTTCCTATCAGTAACAAC
>QIJI01000141.1 GCA_003231795.1 Gammaproteobacteria bacterium | reverse complement strand
AAGGCGAGCAAAGAGTTTAGCAAGATATTGCCGCGGGTAGATCTTGTTATCGAAGTGCTTGACGCGCGCCTGCCGGGCTCCAGCGAAAACCCGATGCTGGCCAGACTCAGTCGTGACAAACCCGGCATCAAATTGCTCAACAAAAGTGATATGTCCGAAGCGGGTGCGGTAGAAGACTGGCAACAAAATTTGCAAGCGCAGTCCGAGGTGAGATGCCTGCCCTGTAGCAGTAAAAATCAGGCGATACACCAGTTGCCGTCGCTGTGTCGCGAGATGATCCCCCAGCGGAATAATCGTTCGAACATGATAGTTGCGATGATTGCCGGCATTCCAAATGTCGGCAAATCAACCCTGATTAACCAGCTTGCCGGCCGCAGTATTGCCAAAACCGGGAACGAAGCGGCACTGACACGGATGCAGCAACGCATCGAAATTTCACCACAACTGACCCTGGTCGATACTCCGGGTATGTTGTGGCCGAATATTGAAAACGAAAATAGCGGTTATCGCCTGGCAGCGACGGGTGCAATTCGAGATACCGCGCTTGAATTGCAGGATGTCGCTGCCTATATTGCAGCGTTTTTTCTAAGTCACTACCCGCAAAGACTCATTCAGCGTTATGATATTGCGGCGTTACCTCAGTCCGAGGTTGAGGTACTCGAGGTGATAGCGCAGCGGCGCGGATGTCTGGTATCGGGCGGACAGGTTGATTTCGAGAAAGTATCACGCCTGCTGATCAGTGAATTTCGCAGTGGTGATCTCGGTCAGGTCTGTCTGGAAACACCACAACAGTATCGTGCTGAACAAGAGCAAAGTGCCGTGATACAGTCGCAAAAAATAGAACAGAAAGCTGCGCAGAAAGCGGCACGCCAGGCAAAACGACAAAAACGATAGTAATGGAGAGTTGCGATGATTATTCGCAAGGCATTATCACAAGATGCAAAAGAACTCGCAGAATTTAACATCAACATAGCGTGGGAAACTGAAGCGGTTGAACTAATACCCGAAGTGATTACCGCCGGTGTCAGGCACATGCTAGAAAATCCACAGCTTGGTTTCTACCTGGTGGTCGAGCTGGATAACGGTATTCAGGCTTCGTTGATGATAACCACCGAATGGAGTGACTGGCGTAACGGCGATTTCTGGTGGATTCAAGGTGTCTATGTGCGACCGGATTATCGTCGCCAGGGGCTGTATCGTGAACTTTATGCCCGGGTTAAAGAGCTGGCCGAACAGGATCCCTCGGTTTGCGGATACCGGCTATATGTAGATCGGGAAAATATCAACGCGCAAAAAACCTACCAAACACAGGGCATGCATGAAACCAGGTACAAGTTGTACGAAGAGCTCTGTACTGGCCTCGAATTTAAAAAGTGACACCGTAGGTTTCATCCCCGCGCAGGCGTACTGCGGTCATGCCGCGGATATGACCGACTTTATTATTCGGTTATTCGATTCACGAACCTTGTGCTCAAGGGAATCAAAGTTTATAGTTTTCGTTCCTCAACGGGGTGCTCGATTGAGCTGAGAGGCGTTGCTGCCAACCCGATGAACCTGATCCAGTTAGTACTGGCGTAGGGATGTGAGCGAATCTACCCCGACCTCACCCCTCCGTTTTTAAATCGATAAATGGAGACAAAAATGTCCTCAGTAAAACGCTATCGTGGTTTCCTTTTTCTTTGCCTGTGTGTTGCGTTCAATACGGCAATCGCCGCTCCGACGCTGGTAGTTTACACCTACGACTCCTTTACCAGCGACTGGGGCCCTGGACCACAGGTCAAAGCGGCATTCGAACAACAATGCAGTTGTAATCTGGAGCTGGTAGGTCTCGAAGACGGGGTGTCGATGTTGAATCGACTCAGGCTGGAAGGCGGCAATACACGTGCCGACATTCTGCTAGGTATCGATACTAGCCTGACCGCCGAGGCCCGTGCCACGGGACTGTTCGACCCACATCAACTGATACTCAAAAATTCATCGCTGCCGCAACCCTGGCAGGATACAATTTTTTTGCCTTATGACTATGGATACTTTGCCTTTATCTACAACACGGAGCTGTTAAGCGATCCGCCGCATAGTCTGAAACAACTGGTGGAAGACGACAATGGCCCCAGTATCCTGATACAGGATCCGCGGACTTCGACACCGGGGCTGGGTTTATTGTTATGGGTCAAGAAAGTTTATGGTGACCAGGCTGATCAGGCCTGGGTCAGACTGTCAAAACGAATTGTCACGGTCAGCAAGGGCTGGAGCGAAGCCTATGGACTATTCCTCAAACAGGAGGCGGATATGGTTCTGAGTTACACAACCTCTCCGGCGTATCACATCATAGCGGAACAGGATAAACGGTTTGCTGCCGCCCGGTTTAGCGAGGGGCACTACCAGCAAATTGAAGTTGCCGGGCTGGTTAAATCCAGCCAGCAAAAGCAACTGGCGCGCCAGTTTCTCAGTTTTATGTTGAGCGAGGATTTTCAGGCTATTATTCCGACCACCAACTGGATGTATCCGGCGGTTTTGGCTGATGACAAGCTCCCCCCCGATTTTGCTCAGCTAATCGACCCGTCACCGGTGCTGTTGTTTGATGATAACGAGGTGGCCAGGCAACGCAAAGACTGGGTCGACGAATGGCTGGATGCGATGTCGCAATAATAGCGTTATGAATCGCCCACGGCGCAGCGCCTATCCAGTTTTACTAATACTCGGCCTGATCGTGCTGGTGCCGATGGCCGGGTTGCTGAATCTTGGCCAGATGCCAGGATTTGAAACTGACGATCTGTGGTTATGGCAAAGTGCGTACCTTCGGCGGGTGTTGTGGTTTAGTTTGCAGCAGGCCGGGTTGTCCACAATACTGAGTGTCGTGCCGGCCATCTTGATCGCCCGGGCCATGTTCTACCGTGGTGCGTTTCCGTTTCGATCTACCCTTTTACGCCTGTTCGCGCTGCCCTTGGTGGTTCCTTCGGTGGTCGCGGTGATGGGCATTGTGTCGGTATACGGCAGTCAAGGGCTAATCCCGATTGGCAAATCACTATATGGTTTAAACGGGATTTTACTGGCCCACGTTTTTTTCAATTTACCTTTGGCGGTGCGGTTGTTACTGCCAATCTGGCAAGCCATTCCAGCGCATCACTGGAAGCTCGGCGAGCAGTTGGAATTTAACCGGGTTCAACGTTGGCGTTACCTTGAATGGCCGTTGTTGCGAGAAAGTCTGCCGGGCGTGATACTGCTGGTGTTTATGCTTTGTCTGACCAGTTTCGCAGTGGTGTTAACCCTCGGCGGCGGTCCGCGCAGCACCACCCTCGAAGTTGCCATTTATCAATCCTTACGTTCTGACTTTGATCCGGTTCGAGCCGTGACCCTGGCCTTACTGCAGTTGTCGTTATGTGTTTTTGTCGCGCTGATTGCTTTACGTTTGCAAAAACTGCCTGAAGTCGAAATAACGATTGAAGCCGGAGCCGAAACCCTGCAACGGTCGAAACACTGGATACCGCTGGCGTTAATCACAGCGGCTGGTTTTTTTGTTGCTGCACCGCTGATTTCAATACTGGTCGATGCGATGAGCGGGCCGGTACTCAAGGTGTTAACAAGCCGATTCCTGTGGCAATCTGCGCTATATACGCTGATGATCGGTGGTTTCTCGACTCTGTTTTCGATTCTGGCTGGCTGGATGTTGTTGCGCAGTAGTAGCGACCTCGCCAGTCGCGGGCAGACGATCGGGGCTCGCTGGATCGAGACCAGCGCGTCGATTGTGTACGTGGTTCCGCCGCTGGTAATCGGG
>QIJI01000055.1 GCA_003231795.1 Gammaproteobacteria bacterium | reverse complement strand
TCAATTTGCGTGAAGATGTTGATACTGTTTCTATCGATAGCTGGGATGCAACGCTGAATCTGAATTTGTCGGTGCCTTTTTTCTTTACCCGAGAATTTGTTCCCGAAATGCGCGAACGTCAATTTGGTCGTGTAATCAACATTGCGTCATTGCAATCGACACGGGCCTTTCCAAATGGACTGGCCTATGGTGCCTCCAAAGGCGGTGTCTGTCAGTTAACGCGCGCGATGGCCGAGGCCTGGTCGCGATACGGCATTTGCTGCAATGCGATTGCACCCGGTTTTTTTCCGACCGGGCTGACCGCGGCGGTGTTCGATGATGACGAAACCAGGGAGTGGGCAGCAAAACAAACAACCATGGATCGTAACGGTACAATGGATGATCTATTTGGCATCAGCGTGTTTTTTGCATCCGAGGCCAGCAGTTATATTACCGGTCAGACACTGGCTATTGATGGAGGATTTACGGCGCGATGAAAGCACTGGTTTACACGGCAAACGAAGAAATGACCTATCGCGAAGAACCCGAGCCGGAGCTTCGGTCCGGTGAAGCAATTATCGGGATTGAATCGGTTGGCATCTGTGGCTCTGATATGCATGCTTATCTCGGGCATGACGAGCGTCGCGTTCCACCGCTAATTCTCGGTCACGAAGCAGTAGGAACTGTGCTTGAAGGCGAAAATCAGGGGCAGCGCGTGGTGTTAAATCCATTGATCACCTGTGGAGTCTGCGATGACTGTCTCGGCGGCAGGCAGAATCTGTGTTCAAAACGCGATCTTATCGGCATGTACCGTGCAGGCGCCTTTGCCGAGAAAATTTCTATTCCGGAGCGCAATTT
The DNA here is from genome assembly GCA_003231795.1 of Gammaproteobacteria bacterium. Taxonomy (GTDB): domain Bacteria; phylum Pseudomonadota; class Gammaproteobacteria. The sequence goes on along the minus strand of QIJI01000055.1, from coordinate 2,940 downwards.
GATCGCGGTGCCCGATGGTATACCGGCTGCAGAAGCCGCGTTGACCGAACCCGGAGCAACCGGATTACATGCTGTATTAATGGCCGAAAAAGTGCTTAATCGACCACTTAGTGAATCCACTGCACTGGTGATCGGAGGTGGATCAGTGGGTTTGTTGACAGCACTGATTTTAAAAGACAAGGGTGTCGAGAGTGTTGTCGTGGCGGAGACCAATCCGTTGCGCCGTGAATTAATTGGGCAACATACTGATTTCCGGCTGGCCGATCCGATCGCTGAAAAATTGCCTGAACAGCACTTCGATTGTGTGTTCGATGCTGTCGGTGGTGCCACCACCAGGGACCAGTCCATCGTTTCGGTAAAATCGGGTGGCGTTATTGTGCATATCGGTCTGATGGATAACCAGGGTTCGATGGATGTGCGCGCGATGACCTTACGGGAAATTACCTTTATCGGCACATACACTTATACCCCGCTCGATTTGCAGGCCACCTTGAACAAGTTAAATTCGGGTGCGTTAGGGACTTTGGCCTGGATCGAGCAACGCCCGCTCGATGCCGGTGCGGAAGCATTCACCGAATTACTGCACGGTCGCTGTGCCGCACCGAAAGTAGTGCTGAATATCACTTAGGTCAGGGCTTACTGGATGCCCATTTGATATATCGATCATCCCAATCGATATAAATAGATATCTTCCGGATGCCGTTTTAAATAGCATGTCGTGCAGAATGATTGACTCACTGGATTAACTATTGTTTGAACGACGGCCTACCGGATTACAGGCATTCCCCGGCGGAGCAGGCGAACCCATCGCCCGATTAAATGCACTGGAAGGACTGGCGCGTTCAATGCTGGTCGGCGTCATTCCTCTTTTGGCGCTGGATGCGCTCGAAACCAAGGAGATGGTGACACGGGCCTATCTGTTCGCCTCGATACTGACGCTAATAATTACGCTTAATTTCGCCACGCTCGAACGGTTGTTGCGGCGTCGCTGGGTGATCACGCTCGGCGTGGTTTTTACCTTTATTTCGATGACCATCTTCCTGCTGGGTAACGGCACCACCATAGCGCTTGCGATCGGGCTGCAAGCGGCCTCAGCTTCAATGTTTTCAGTCTGTATCTCGCTTTACATCATGGATTATATCGGCAAGAAGCAGTTGATTTATACCGAGTCGCGCCGCTTTATGTATACCGGTATCGCGTGGACCATCGGCCCGACGCTGGGCCTGTGGTTGTGGGGAAACGCAACCGCCTGGTCACCGTTTGTTCTGACCGCAGTGGCAGCCGCGTGTATGCTGTTTTATTTCTGGTATCTTCGCCTCGGGCACAGCGAGGTGATTCAACCCGCTCGAAAAAAACCAAAACGCCTGCTCGAGATAATACCGCGCTTCTTCAGTCAAGCTGCTATGCGGGTGGCCTATTTTATTGTGTTGTGTCGGGCCATTTTTTGGGCAGCGCTGTTTGTCTACGGTCCGATTTACGTGGTCGAGGCTGGATTGCCGAACTGGGTCGCCGGCGGGCTATTGTCGCTGGTTAGCGCCTTGCTGCTGGCAAGCCCGATGATTCGAAACTACGCCAGTCGTTTCGGTACCCGACTGATTCTTATTTATGCGTTGAACCTGACGGCGCTTTCGATGTTGATGTTGTATCTAGTGGGTGAGCCGCAACCGTTGGGGTTGATGTTCTGGATTATTGCGTCGGTTGGAGGGGTTACGGTTGATGTGCTTGGCAATATCCCGTTTATGCGCCTGGTGAAACCGCGTGAACGCACTGAAATGACGATGATTTATTCGACCTGGCGAGATGCTTCCTATCTATTGACACCTTTGCTGGTATCGCTGGTATTACTATTTGCACCGTTTGAAATGTTTTACATTTTACTGGCTTGCCTGTTGATTGGCGCGAGTGTGGCGGCCTCTTACTTGCCGCGTCGACTGTAATGTCAGGATTAGGCGCCGGTTTTAACCTTGGCCACTGCTTCATGCCACTTCTCCAGCAATAATTTGCGCGTCGGTTCGTCCATCCCGGCTTCGAATTCCTGATCCGACTGCCAGTTTTTGGCAATCTCGTCGATTGAATCATAAAGGCCAATCTGCAGACCTGCCAGGTAAGCCGCGCCGAGCGCCGTGGTCTCGGTCTGGATCGGCCGCTCAACGGTAATATCAAGAATATCGGCCAGAAAACTGCATAACCAGTTGTTCTGAACCATGCCTCCATCAACGCGTAAGCGGGTCGCCTCGATACCGTCGCGTCGCTTGGCCTCGAGTAAATCGAAGCTCTGGTAACAGACGGACTCCAGCGTGGCTCGCACCAGTTCATTGGGACCGGTATCCCGGGTAATACCGAATATCGCGCCGCGCGCATCGGGATCCCAATGAGGCGCTCCTAATCCGGTAAAGGCAGGCACCAGGTAGACCCCTCGATTGGATTCGATGGAGGCGGCCATGGCTTCGGTTTTTGCGGCTGACTCGATTACCCCAAGGCCATCGCGTAGCCATTGAACGGCGGAGCCGGCGACAAAAATAGAGCCTTCGAGGGCGTAACAGGTTTCCCCGTTGAGGCGATAGGCGACCGTAGTTAACAGTTTGTTGTTAGATACCAGCGCTTGATTACCGGTATTCAAGATCATGAAACATCCGGTTCCATAGGTACTCTTGATCATGCCTGGCTGAAAACAGGCCTGTCCGATTAGTGCGGCTTGTTGGTCACCGGCAACGCCGGCAATAGGGATTTCCTGACCGAGTAACGCTTTGCTGGTATTACCGTAGTCATCGGCGCAATCGCGCACTTCGGGTAGCAGCGACGCGGGCACCGACAGAATCTCGAGCAGTTCTGAGTCCCAACTTTGAGTATGGATATTAAACAGCATGGTTCGCGATGCGTTGGTGGCATCGGTGGCATGCACCTGGCCTTCGGTCAGACGCCAGATGAGGAAACTGTCAA
>QIJI01000268.1 GCA_003231795.1 Gammaproteobacteria bacterium | reverse complement strand
ATCAGGTAAACCGATTCAAAATCACGGATCGCTTCAATCGCAGTGGGACCACGTTCAGCTTTGCCAATCATGCCTAACAGTCCGGTTTTTTCGAGCATGGTACGGGTAAATTTATCCATACGAGTGGCTGTGGTCGGTCCTGCGGGACCGACGACTTCGGTGCCGATTGGATCAACCGGACCTACGTAGTAGATAAATCGACCCTTTAAATCAACCGGCAGCGATTCGCCTCTGGCGAGCATATCGACCATTTTCTTATGCGCCGCGTCGCGACCGGTCAGCATCTTTCCACTGAGCAGTAAGGTATCGCCGGGCTTCCAGGTTTTCACTTCTTCACGCGTTACGCTATTGAGATTGACTCGTTTAACATTGTCACCGGTTTCACGCGTGACTTCAGGCCAGTCTTCGAGTTTGGGCGGCTCGAGTCGAGCCGGGCCACTGCCATCGAGGGTGAAATGAGTATGCCGCGTGGCAGCACAATTTGGAATAATGGCGACTGCCTTGTTAGCTGCGTGCGATGGATAATCTTTCACTTTTACGTCCATCACCGTGGTCAAACCGCCCAGGCCCTGGGCTCCGATACCAAGCCGGTTGACCTTGTCATATAGTTCCAGTCGCAATTCTTCGGCTCGGTTTTGCGCCCCACGTTCCTGCAGGTCGTGAATATCGATCGGTTCCAGCAATGCCTCCTTGGCCAGTATCATCGCCTTTTCCGCAGTCCCGCCAACACCGATTCCGAGCATACCGGGAGGACACCAACCAGCGCCCATCTTCGGTACCATCTCAAGCACCCAGTCGACCACCGAGTCAGACGGGTTGAGCATCGCAAACTTCGACTTGGCTTCGCTGCCGCCGCCCTTGGCCGCTACATGAATTTCCACCGTATCGCCCGGCACGATGTCAAAATGGATCACGCCGGGGGTGTTGTCATTGGTGTTTTTACGCGCTCCATCCGGATCATCCAGAATCGACGCGCGCAGCACATTGTCGGGGTTGAGATAGGCACGTCGTATACCCTCGTTGCACATATCACTGACCGACATGGTGGCATCCCACTGCACATCCATACCTACGCTCAGAAAAATCGTAACAATCCCGGTGTCCTGACAAATCGGCCGATGCCCCATGGCACACATGCGGGAATTAATCAGAATCTGTGCGATCGCGTCACGTGCAGCGGGGTTTTGTTCACGTTGATAGGCTTCGTCCATGGCACGGATAAAGTCCGGCGGATGATAATAGGATATGTATTGCAGCGCATCAGCGATGCTGTCGATCAGATCGTCCTGTTTGATAATGGTCATCTGAAATCAGCCCCGGTTTTTGGTTTAGCCTCGGTCCCGGAGATTCTATTACAAATTGATCAAGATGCGGTTCTTTTCAATGACCAACAGTCAACTCTATAAAATAGCAAAGTTCAAAAAGGCCAGACAATCAAGATCATCGGGATTGAAACTACAACAACAATTACCTCCAGCGGCAGCCCCATTCGCCAGTAGTCACCGAATTTATAGCCGCCTGGCCCCATGATCAAAGTATTGTTTTTATGCCCGATCGGCGTCAGGAAAGCACAGGAAGCCGCAATCGCGACTGCCATTAAAAATGGGTCGGGATTAACGCTCAGTCGGTTGGCGATATCGATCGCTATCGGGGCGGCGATCACGGTAGTGGCAGTATTGTTGAGCACGTCGGACAGGGTCATGGTGACGATCATCAACAGACTGAGCACGATAACCGGACCATAGACTTCGCCAAAATCTACAATATGCTGCGCGATCAATGCGGTTCCACCCGAGGCTTCAAGCGCCGAACCGATTGGAATCATAGATCCTATTAATACGATAACTGGCCACTCGATCGAGGTGTATAGCTCTTTCAGCGGCACGATGTTGAAACCGATCATGGCCATACATACTAACGCCAACGCCTCGGGCAAATTCATGATTCCAGAGGTAGCGGCGGCAATAGCGAACCCGAAACTGGCTACTGCTATCCAGGCCTTGTTACGCTGAACGACCTGCAGATCACGCTCCTGCAACGGCAAACATCCGAGCCAGGCAACAATATCACCCAGCCTCTCCGTAGGGCCCAGCAACAACAACACGTCGCCGGCACGTACATCCAGTTTACGCACGCGATCGCGAAAGGTCCTTCCTTTACGTGACACTCCGAGCAAGGTAACGCCATGGCGGTAGAGCAAACGCAGGCTCAACGCACTGCGTCCTTCGATGCGGGCATTTTCAGGAACCACCGCTTCTACCAAAGTCAGTCCCTCGGCGGCCAGTCCTTCATGCTTTTCACCGCCGACATATTCCAGCTTCAACGCACCCACAAAGGCATCGATCGATTCCGCGTTGGCCTCAATGACAATAATATCGCCCTGCAGAATTTCTTCGACACGAGCACGTCCTGGCAATCGTTTGCCATTACGAACCAGGCCAATAATAGCCACATCGACATCTTCTGCTTGCGCATCGAGATCGCGAATGCGTTTACCGATCACACTCGCATCCTCACCTACCTTTAATTCGGCAACATAATCTTCAATATGAAACAACGCTTCTGCTGCACCTTCATCGCGATTGCTGACCGGAATTAAACGCCAGCCCACCAGCACGATAAAAGCCACCCCGACCAGAGCAGTAACCGCACCCACCGGGGCAAAATCAAACATCCCAAAAGGCTCGCCCACGGCCTCTTCGCGAAAGCTTGCAATGATGATGTTGGGGGGCGTTCCGATCAGCGTTATCATTCCACCCAGAATTGATGCGAAGGACAACGGCATCAGACTCAAGGCTGCGCTGCGTTTCGCTTTCCTGGCGGCCTGCATGTCGATTGGCATCAGCAAAGCAAGTGCTGCCACATTATTCATCACCGCCGACAATATCGCAGCAACCCCGGACATGACACTGATATGCATGAATAGCGATCGCCCGGCGTCAATCATATGCCGTGCTATCAATTCAATCGCGCCTGAGTTGGACAGTCCACGGCTAACCACCAGAACCAGCGCGATAATCACGGTGGCGTTGTGGCCAAATCCGGAGAACGCGTCTTCCCTTGGCACAACACCGATGATAACGCCGGTGATCAGTGCGCCAAAAGCTACCAGGTCATAGCGGATTTTACCCCACACCAGCAGGCCGAAGACGACGACCAGCAATCCGAATAACAGTAACTGATCCGATACTATTCCCACTGGAATATCCTCGCGCCGATAATCAGCAGGATAACACTGGAGACACCGAGTATCAGAAGATGGTCAGATATCTCCAGCATCCCTGCCCCGTCAATCATGATCGCGCGCGCGGCCGCGGTGATATGCGTCAGCGGTAATAACAGTGCGAATTTCTGCATCAGCGGGTGGGCGCCTTCGAGCGAAAACCATACGCCGGATAAAAACATCATCGGCCAACTAAACAGGTTTAAAACACCATTAGCCACTTCTTCACTCGAAATACGGGCCGCAACTACCAGGCCAAAGCAAATCAGGTTGATACAGCCAAGCGTAAACACCAGAAACAGATTGAAATACGAACCCAACATGCGGAATTCAACGAAAATATCCATCCCGACAAAGATCACGACATTGACCACTATCAATAGCAACAGGCGCGACAGAATCTGTGCGGTCAAAAATTCCATCGCGGTTACCGGGGTAGCGCGCAGTCGCTTGAGCACTCCGAATTTGCGGTAGCGTACGATCACATAACCGATTCCGAATAACGCCCCCCACATCAGATTCATCGCAATGACGCCAGGAATTACCCAGTCGATATAGCGAATTTCCTCGCCTGCAACCAGATTTTGTTGCAACTGTTCTCCTGAACCGGCGAAAGCGG
>QIJI01000157.1 GCA_003231795.1 Gammaproteobacteria bacterium | reverse complement strand
ATAGACGACCGGAAAGTCGAGCTGCTCGTCGGTGGCACCCAGTCGATCGAATAAATCGAAAACCTGGTCGATAACCCAGTCCGGTCGTGCGCCGTGACGATCGATCTTGTTGATTATCACAATCGGGGTAAAACCCATGGCAAACGCTTTTTGCGTGACGAAACGGGTTTGTGGCATCGGCCCCTCAACGGCGTCCACCAGTAACAGAACCGAGTCGACCATTGACAGAATTCGTTCTACTTCGCCGCCGAAATCCGCGTGTCCGGGGGTATCGACGATATTAATACGGTAATTCTGGTCTTGAGTTTCATGATGCCAGTTGATTGCCGTGTTTTTCGACAAAATGGTAATGCCGCGCTCTCTTTCAAGATCGTTCGAATCCATCATGCGTTCGGTCACTTCCGCGCGATCGTCGAGCGTGCCGGACTGACGCAGCAACTGGTCGACCAGCGTTGTTTTGCCATGGTCAACATGGGCAATAATCGCGATGTTTCGCAAATTGTTTCGTTTTGTGCTCATAACAGGAAATCAGGCTGGATTCAGGCGCGCGATTATAGCGATATAGGCTTTTTCCACAAGTGCTGCCTGATTCCCGAAAATTGATTCCCGCGACAATATTATTACATGACGCCAGGCCGACATTAACTGGCGTGGAATAGTTAAATCAGTTGCGGAATTTTGACCGGGTTTCGAGTAACGGGTTAAGGCCCGTACCGGGTATTGACGACACGGTAGGTTCGCGTGTCGATGGTGAATACCAGCTTGTTGTCGGTCGGCAGCATGTCAGGCCATTGAAGGCGCACGTAGATCTTCGAATCTTGTCCCTTGATGCATGCCAGTTGGGCGGTGTATTCATCAATATTGTTTATCGCTTCCTGGGTGACCGGGTTATTGGCCTGCGCGTCCAGCTCGGCAAAGGTCGCTTCGATTGCGAGGCTGCAGCGGAATGATACGATTTCCACAGCATCTTCAGCGGCTTTCAGACCCGGCAGGAATAATATGAGAGCAACAGCGAAGATGGATTTTTTCATAGTCGGTTTAACCTTGGGAAAGATGACGTTACGACATCAGTCTTTATTTTTTCAAAAACAGAAATATGCCTGCGGCGGCGCAGGCAGCACCGGCAATATATAACATCATCACATTATCGCCTGGCGAGCCTGATATCACGTTATTGAGTCGTGACTCTAAACCGCCGGCTTGTCGGTAACCCCAGAAGGCGAGGCCAGCGCCGATGGTGATAAGTCCGATGGCAACAGGTTGCATTGTGGATTTAGACATGTTTAGCCCTCGGAGTTAATAGCACGGATACCCGAGAATTATTTTATTAAGGCAGGTTAACTGTCGGGAACCGTATTGTAACTCAGTTATCACAATCAGCTTAGGGATAACACCAGTGACGCGCGGATTGCTGTTCGAGAAAGGCATCAGCCTCGCTGCCTTGCAGGATGTACCGGCACTGGCCGCATCATCGGTGCGCCAGATACGCGCGACTGCGCACGCGCCGCGCGAGACCCAATCTGGTCGATATCGAAAATATCTACGCAGACGCGCTAAGTTACTAATCGTTGCTGGAGGTTCTGCCCGCCGCGAAATACGTTGCTCTTCTGTGGCCGGGATCAGGTTCTGTGAACGGGCAGCACGCGCAATCGAAGCGAGTGTCGGTGACACTGATCAGGCTTTCGCGGTAACGAATACTCATGTGCACACCAGTTGAAAAATCGTAAATTATTCCTTGTAAAACATATAAGTAAACAAACGTTATCTTTTTACTATATCGGGTGCTAGCATCGCTTCGAATCGATACTGTACGGGTCCGGTAATGAACTATCGCGAACAATATCTGGAGCAGGGTTTTCTGTCACCAGTCGAGATTCTCGACGCCGACGAAGCGGCCCATCATCGGCGACAGCTCGAACTTGCCGAAACCCGGATTGGCAACATGCACTATTTGTCGAAAGTGCATACGATTCATACTTCACCGGCGCAGCTTGCCCGGCACCCGAAGGTACTGGATCTGGTCGAGCAGATGATTGGCCCCGATATTCTGGTTTACAACGTCACTTACATCATCAAGGAAGGCCATTCGGCCAGCCATGTCACCTGGCATCAGGATCTCACTTACTGGGGGCTTGATAGCGACGACCAAATTTCACTCTGGCTGGCCCTGTCGGATGCCAGCGCTGATAGCGGGTGTATGAGCGTAATTCCAGGTAGCCATAAGCAGGGTCCATGTGAGCACATCCTCGGCGAAGCGGATGACGATAACGTCTTGTTTCGAAGTCAACGGGTTGCGGATGTTGATGAATCGCAAGCCGTTTGCTGTGAGCTGAAACCGGGGCAGGCTTCGTTTCATCATGGCTGGCTATTGCATAACTCCACTCCAAATCAGACTGCCGATCGACGCATTGGGCTCAATATTCAGTTTGTCGCTACGCATGTTCGACAGACCAAACTCGACGGATATACCGCCTGGCTGGTTCGTGGCGAAGATCGATTCGGTCACTATCAAGCGGAAAAAGCAGCCACCGTGGATCTTGATCCTGGCGCGCTTGAATGGCGTCTTGAAGCCGAACAAATGTATCGCCGCATCGTGGCCAACGATTAGAGAGACTCTGACTTGTTCAGATTCAGGTCAAAGTCAAAGTCAAAGTTAAAATCACAGGCGGGGAACCCATGTTTGACAATGAGTTAATGCGGCAGATCCGTGAACGTTTCTGTCACGTAGATACCTGTCCTTTCCAGGGGCCGCGAATCTTTTTCGAAAACGCCGGTGGTGCCCTGACACTGAAATCGGTGGTTGAAGTGAATACCGAGCTTGCCGGTATTCCCGATAATCAGGGGCGTGATAATCCGGCCTCGCACGAACTGGTGCGTATCATCGCCGAGGCACGCGACAATATGCGAATTTTCCTCGGAGTCGAGCAAGGCCCGGTCTTTACCGGGGAAAGCGGTACCGAGCTGATATTCCGCATGATTCGGGCGGCTGCACTGGGATCACCGGCTGGAAACATGGTTGGCAGTACGCTGGAACATCCGGCCACCGTCAGCGCGAGCAAGCGCTGGGCTGAAATTGCCGGCAAAGAGTATCGTTCGGCGATACACAGCAATGAAAGCGCGACCATTACCGCTGACGATTACGCCTCGATAGTCAATGCGGATACTCGCGTTGCGACCATTATTCATACCAGCCCGGTAACCGGTATTACCGTTGATGTCGCGGCTGTAGTGAAGACCATTCGTGCGCTATCTCCTGACTGTATTATTATTCTCGATGGCATCCAGCATGCAGCCCACGGCGGGCTTGCAATCGACGACTACGATATCGATGGCTATGCCGTTTCGGCATACAAGGTTTTTTCGCGTCATAACTATGGTTTTGCCTGGGTTTCGCCACGGTTGGCAACGCTGCCCCACGATCACCTCGACGGAACCCCCGACGACTTCTGGGAAATGGGTACCCGTGACACTTCCGCTTTCGCCTGTACTTCGAAGGTCATCGAATATTTTGACTGGCTCGGCTCTCATTTTACCGAGTCGCGGGATCGACGCAGTCGAGTTCTCGCGGCTGGCACGGCAATTAGCGCACACGAACACGAGCTGGTTGAACTGATGATTAACGGCAAGGATAAACAACGCGGCTTGCGCGATATGTCCGATGTTTTTGTCATCGGTGGTCACGATAACCCGGCTCGCGAAGGCATGGTGTCGATTATTATCGAGGGCAAACCCTGCGCCGAAGTGGTTGCCGCTCTCAACGCCAGGGGAATCCGCACCCATGTGCGCAAGGCGGATTATTTTTCCGGAAATATTCTCGAGCCGCTGGGTCGTCCGACCTGCATTCGTGTTTCCAT
>QIJI01000403.1 GCA_003231795.1 Gammaproteobacteria bacterium | reverse complement strand
GAATTTGTTGCCCTTGAAGCCGTCGCCAACTGGAGCTCTGCACAGGGATTTGAGGCTTTACGCCATTTTAACGGCGAACTTTCGGTCGATGTCAGCGCTGACGTCAATCCACTGATCAACAACACGGCAGAAATAATTGCCGATTTAACCAGTTCGGCGTTGCCGGCGCTATCGAGCCGTTACGGCGTGCAATTCAGCCTCGAAGGACACTCGGCCAGCGAACGCGAAACTTTTGGCGATATGAAGACAGGCGCAATCATCGCATTGATGCTGATGTATCTGGTTCTCGCCTGGGTGTTTTCATCCTACGGCTGGCCCTTTCTGGTGTTGATCTCTATTCCGCTCGGCTTGACTGGCGCAATTCTGGGTCACTGGCTAATGGGTATGAATATGACAATTCTTTCGGTGTTTGGTTTTTTCGGCCTCTCCGGTATCGTCGTTAACGATTCCATTATCCTGGTCACTTTTTTTCGTCAAATCAGAGACAAAGGAGTAATGGTTCGCGAAGCCCTAGAAGAAGCAGCCTGTCAGCGTCTGCGTGCAGTGTTGTTGACATCGCTGACCACTATCGCAGGCCTTACGCCTCTGTTGTTTGAAACATCACGACAGGCCCAGTTTCTGATTCCGATGGCGGTATCGATCGCATTCGGCCTGGCTTTTGCAACACTGTTAATATTACTGGTGCTCCCGGCAATGCTTTCCGTTTACGAAGATGCTCGCTCAGCACTTCGAGCAGATTCCAGTCCCCAGCCTGTACTATGAAATTTTCTCGCCTGCAGAAAGAACAATTGCGGGGGGTTGCCGAACCTATCTGGAAAAATATTATCGATGCTGCGAGACGTCGCGACTATGCCGGGTTTTCCCGAGGCTTTTCGAGCGAACTGTTGTCGAAGTTATCAGAAGAACATTTCTTTCAGAGCGTTGAAGATTTTCCATTGCTAACGACTATTGAATCCAGCTTTGAATTCATTGACTCGATCCATCGGGAAAATGCCATCACCATTTTATGGCGCCTCGGCAGTTCACAGTTTGAAGGTGAATTCCTGGGCTTGCTAACCCTGCAAACCGGGGATGCAGGGATGGAGATTACAGCCCTATCGGTAAACTAGTGTTCTTTCAAGCTGATATTGACGGGTTCAGAGCTATCCAGATGATACAAGTCAAGGCGCAGCCCGCAGGAAATGGCATGCCCTTTTCAAGGGCTGCACCAAAAGTAGGCGCTTTAGGCGACGCCGGATTGTATCATCTGGATAGCTCCCTTCGGGCGAGTCGTGAAGCAGTCGCTCGCCGCGTTGCACCTCTTGACAAGGAACGGGCCATTGCCTACGAGCTGCGCCTTGCGATCAACTGCTTCGCGTCTCGCTGAACCCGTCAATATCAGCTTGAAAGAGCACTAGTCGGTCCCACCGACGGTAATTTCATCAATTTTCAGACTTGGCTGTCCAACGCCGACCGGAACCGATTGACCTTCCTTACCACAGACACCAACGCCTTGATCCAGTGCCAGATCATTGCCAACCATCGATATTTTTCGCATCACTTCGGGACCAGAACCAATCAAAGTCGCGCCCTTGACCGGAGCGGTTATCTTACCTTTTTCAATCAGATAGGCTTCCGACAGTGAAAATACAAAACGCCCCGAGGTGATATCGACCTGGCCACCGCCAAAATTCACCGCATACAGGCCTTTATCAACCGATTCGATAATTTCCGCAGGATCGGTTTGTCCGGCAAGCATATAAGTATTGGTCATTCGAGGCATCGGCAGGTGCGCAAAAGATTCACGACGCCCGTTTGAAGTCGATTGAGTACCCATTAAACGGGCATTCAACTTGTCCTGCATATATCCCCGAAGCACGCCATCTTCTATTAGCGTTGTACATTGCGCCGGTACACCTTCATCATCGATACTAAGCGAACCACGGCGGTTTTCGAGGGTGCCATCATCGACAATCGTACACAATGGTGACGCCACCTGTTCACCCATGTGGTTACTAAAAGCCGAGGTTCCTTTACGATTAAAATCTCCCTCGAGCCCGTGACCAACAGCTTCATGCAACAAAACTCCAGGCCACCCCGGTCCCAGCACGACTGGCATGCTGCCAGCAGGTGTTGCTACCGATTCAAGATTAACGCTCGCCTGTCTGACTGCTTCGCGGGCCAGCTCGTAAGCCATATCGGTGTCAAAGAAAATATCGTAGCCATGACGTCCACCTGCGCCTGAACTACCCTGTTCACGGCGATCTCCCTGCCCCATCAACACCGTCACGTTGAGCCGAACCAGCGGACGAATATCAGAAGCCAGTGTGTTGTCGGTAGCAGCAACCAGGATATGATCAATTCCACCTGACAGAGATATAATGACCTGTTCGATGCGCTGATCCAGCGAACGTGTGTAAATATCAAGCTTCTTCAACAGGTCGACCTTTGCTATTGCACTACGACCATCAATCGGATTGTGCGCTGTATATAAAGCATTGCCGGTGGTACCGGTCAGAACCACGCCGGAACTACCCGATTGCCCCTGCTTGACTATAGCCCGCGCGTTTCTAACCGCCTGGGTAATCGCCTTGCTGTGTAAATCATCACAGTATGCAAACCCTGTTTTTTCTTCCGACATGGCGCGAATTCCGACGCCCTTTTCAATATTAAAACTACCTTCGCGAAGAATGCCGTCGTCCATCACCCAGGATTCCTGTTGGCTGGTCTGGAAATATAGGTCTCCAGCATCGATATCTTTGCCTTGTAAACTATCGAGAAAGCCTCCCAACTGATCGATTTGAAGATCGCTGGGTTCGAGAATTTTCTGACTAACTGCTTCTAGGGTTGATGACATGTAAGTACTATTGCTCCAATTCGTCTCGATTACCAACAATCAGTTTAATTTCATCGGCTTCCTGGGTTCCTGAAGCCATCTGTATATAATCGGCCGGAACTCCCAGGGATATTAGCCAGTCGCGCAATTCGGCGGCCCATAATTCACCGCTGTCTTCGCCCGGATATTGTATAACGATCAGGGCATCGACCCCTTTGCCCCAATAACTGACGGCAGACCGTATCGAAGTGAGTTCAGGTATCACGACACCGCTTCGGGGTCGTGCCCATTCATCTGCACTGAGCGAAAATATACGGATACTGTTGGCACTGCTCGGATGAGCCAGTGTTAACAGTACGACCATTAACAGACTACCTGCTATATTCCGGAAGTTCGGCTTCATTTTCATCGATTGCTTTGGTGAGTTCAATTTTTGGATCGTCCCAGCTACCCGTGACCTTGTATTCAACTTCTACCGCTTTGTCTATTGCTTTTTTAAAAAGATTCTGCAGTAACAACAAACTCCAGCCCACCGCACTACTTGCGGCTACGGCACCTAAAACCGGCAAAGTCTGCCTGATTTTCGGGGTGACAAGAATAGTCTGGTCGTAGTCACGAGTCGGAATTCCGGTTTTGCCCTTTATTTTGATCTTTGCAGCCGGACCGTCCATGCGAGTATTCGAAGTGTAAAGGTTACCTTTGCTGATGGAGTAAGATCCGCTAATTTCATCAAAATTCATTCCTTTAATCAGAACATCACTGAAATCCAGCGACAAACGTCTGGGGATTGCACTGAGACTCAAAAGACCGACAAACCTGCCACTGCCCGGCTCGACATTGTTAAGTACGCCGTCGGACAGCTTCAATTCGGCATTGCCCTCCAGATTGCTCCAGTCTATTCCATGCAGTGGAGCGGACCAGCGTAAATCCGTACTCATGTTGATAGTGCCCCCACGGATACTATCGCCAAAACCAAGAGCGGCTATTGCCTGGCCAAACTGCTTGCCCTTAATTTTTGCGGAAAAACTGGATTGGTGCTGCCCGGAATCTACAAG
>QIJI01000302.1 GCA_003231795.1 Gammaproteobacteria bacterium | reverse complement strand
CGGCAGCATTCCGACTGCGTAGGTGATATCACTAATTCCATTTTCGAGAAAGTAGCCGGCTTCTTTCAGTGTCGAAACAGTGATGCCGGTGGCACCGGCCTTGAGTAGTGCCTGTGCAGCGTTGGCGGCTTTCAGGGTTTTCAAATGAGGACGCAAACGAACACCGAGATGATCTGCGCATTCCTGCATCCGGGTGATATTAAGCATCAGCTTTTCTTTTTCCAACAGAAGCGATGGAGTGGGGAGTTCGCTAAAGCTCATTTATTTGCTATCAGTCAGTTTCTGAAAGAGTTACATGCCGACTGCAGAATCAATCCAACGATCAATTCAATCGCTTTAATTTCTGAATTTGATGTTACTTCTGTAAACGCCGTGCGGCGTATGCCGAATAACCCAGCAAGGTACGTTCATTCAGGTTTGCGGCAAATTCTTCTGCGTATTCTGTCACTGATTTCAGGCTGCCAGATCGCATTCCATTGATCGCCGATTCACCTTCACCAATCTGGTACTTATACCAGTTATCTCCGGACATACCTTCGGGAGTCGGTGTTTTTTCGATATTGGCGACCCAGAAGTGGCGCACGTCCAGTTTGGCAGGTTGATCAGGCACGTTTTCTCCAGCTATCGGTGCATCAGCAGATGATGAGGAATTGAATAAATTTCACAGGGATTCAAAAAGCTTTACCCGTTATGTGGCGGTGCTTAACGCTAGCACCGATTTGGTCGCGTAAGCATACACTACCGGGGTCGTAAAAGCCGGATTAACTGCAGATCATTTCGCCGAATCTGCTGTAACCGGAAAATGTAAAAGGGGAGCGTTCAGATTCCCCACCCGCATGCCGAAGCGGGTGGGGAGGCAGGCATGATTATTCGGCATGATTATTCGAATATGAAGTTCTTCCGGCTGGCTTCCTTGCGTACCGCTTCGGTCAGTGCATCGCCGATACTGGGAGCAGCCGCGACCCGTTCCTGTTTCTTTTCTGCTACAAATACATCGCGGGAAAGACTGAGGTCGGAAATACGCTGCTGGATGCGAGCGCGTTGGTCCGCTTTATCCTGCACATAGCCAAGTTTCTCTGTTGCCGACAGTCCCTGCATCGGTTCGGGTAGCGACTCCTCTTCCAGTTGAGTTAACGCGTCCTGGTCCACTTCCCCGTCTTTGAAGGCATCAACCAGATCCCAGGTGGAGTTGCGGTAAAAAGAAGAAGATTTCGATTTGGCTCGCTTGGCCAGTAATCCTGAAGATATATCGCTGCTCAATGCATCCTGTTTCAGTTGACGCTCAAGCTTAACTGCGCCGTCGTTACCATAAGGTATGTAGGTCTGGTTCAACTGATCGTTCAATGCGGCAATTTCCTCATCCTGTGGAGCTTCAATATGAACCACCTGTTGATTGGCATCGATACTCAGATATTCTCCACCGGCCAGTAGCGCTGCGTTTTTCCAGGCGTCATCAATGCCTTCCTGGTACGTACCGGCATGAATCGTGTTGATTGAAATGCCGTAACTGGCGGCCATTTCGATCGCTTGTCGGTAACTCACCGGTCCCTGGTCGAAGGATTCGTTGCCAGCGATAAAAATGGTTTTAATATCGCTCTCGGAACGACTCCACTGTAGCGAATCGACCGCTGTTTTAATGGCGTAACCGCTAAATTCGCTGCCGCCGTTTGTGTCGAGTGAAAACAGACCTTCGGATACGGCGTCGAGCTCTCGCGTAAACTGACTCAGTTGGCGTACGTGCCCGGCGCTGGCCGGATTACTGTCGTTGCCATATTCAAACAGTGCGATTTCGAGTATCGGGGTGACACCGTCCTGTTTTACGCTGGAAAACTCGTTGACCACCTGCCACAACTGGTTTCGAGTCTGATCGATCAATCCATCCATGCTGTTACTGGTGTCGAGCAGGATAGCGATCTGGATTTTGGGAGGGTCGATAGTTTGTGATGCCTGCAGTGGGGCGTTCAGTGTTATTGCGGCTGCAATAGACATTCCGATAAACGAACGCTGCAATCGGTGGCAGGTAAATAATCTTTTTACTGAATTTCTATTCATGAGTAACTCCGGAAATGGGTGGGTTATTGATTCCGAAGTAACAATAGGTGAGCGACAGGATAATTATCAGGCACGAATCGGTAAACACTTACGGCAGCTGTTTACCGAAAATTTACAAACGAATTAAGAAATTTGATACTCTGAAATTCCGGCTCTGTGATGCCTGTCCGGTAGTACCTTTGTTAATCGAGGTAGGGGCCACCGAGCAGTAATACCGCCAGGCCGGTTCCAGTTGCGAGCACGACGTGGTTGGTACGCCACATGATCAGCATAACGCAGGCCAGCGCGATAATTTCACTGACGCTGCCCTGACGTGCGGCCGGAACCAGAATTGCCATAAAGGCACATCCTGGAAGGGCTTCGAGGATCGGCTTGATGCCCTGGATATGACGCAGTTGCAGCCCAATAAAATAACCGCCGGCACGAGTCAGGTAAACCACCAGCGCCATCATGCCAATTGCGACTAAGGTTGAATGGGTATCAACCATTCCGGTGCCTTTGGTGTAGCACGGCACTGATCACTCCGATGGCAACCGAGCCCAACAGGATCTGATAATTTTCGGCATCAAGTTCAAACAGAAAAAGTGCTGCGATACCGGATACGATCCAGGGTAACGGGCTCGACTTTGAACCTTTGATAAACAACATCATCATGGTTCCCATCACCAACGGCCCGGCAAAGGCAACACTGCCGAGATCGAAACTGACAAACAGTTCGGCCACGTTCAAACCAATGAAGGTTGAAGTGAGCCAGCTCACCATCATCGAAACACCATAACCGGTGATATAACCAAGTCGATCGACATTTGCATCGAGCCGATAGCTGGTGACAACACCGGGATCGTTGAGTAAAAACAAACACAGGATGCGACGTCGCAGGCTATGCCCGTCGAAGTGATGTGTCATCGCCATGCCGAGCAAAATATTACGCGTGCTGATCAATGCAACCGAAAGTAAAATAGTGCCTAGCGGTAGTGGCGCCTGCCAGAATTCGAGAGCGGCAAACTGCCCCGAGGCAGTAAATGATGACGCGCTCATCAGCATGGCTTGCCAGTTTTCGAGACCTGCCGCGGAGGCGGTAATGCCGAACATGACGCCAAATATAAAGGTCGACAGGAAGTAGTCACCCGATACCCGAAAACCGTATTTTGCGCTTTGCCAGGTCGTCATCGCCAGGTCGTCATCGATTCGCCCGAGCCAGTTTTTCGAACATCGCGAGTGCCGAAAGTACGATAAAAAACCCGACCCACTGGGGCGGAGTAAAGGTTTCGCCAAAAAGCAGCCACGCAACCAATGCGGCTACTACCGGTTCGATTAAGGTAATCATGCTGGCGCGGGTCGCGCCGAGAATTCTGGCGCCGGCGAAAAAACTAACCCAGGCGACGCAATAGGCAACCCCGTTGCCCAGGAGTCCATACCAGCCACGGTTGGTTTGTGGTTGTTGAAATTCACCTGATATCGCGAGTGCTATTCCGAAAATCAGTAGGCTCCAGATACACATGTAGAGATTGGCACTCAGCGATCCTTCGGTTTCGACAATCTTGACGTTGACCAGCGTGATGACCACCGAGGCCAGCATCGCCAGTGTCGCCAATGCCACGCCGATAAAACTGATCTGGTCCAACTTGACCCCGATAATCAGGGAAAGCCCCGCGCAGACTACCAGTGCACAAATCCATTGCCCGGTATTCAATCGCGATGATCCGCGAAAATGTTCAACAATCGCGACCCCGATTGGAAATAAATACAAAATTAGCAGGGCCAGGCTGATATTGATCGAGACGATAGCGCCGACAATTCCGTAGATGAACAGAGCGCCGCAGATACCCACGACCAGGCT
>QIJI01000319.1 GCA_003231795.1 Gammaproteobacteria bacterium | reverse complement strand
GGGGTGGTGTCGCCCATATTGTAGGCAAAAAATTACGCTTACTCGGTAATGAGAGACAGGTTTTATGCGTTACCCATTTACCGCAGGTGGCATCTCAGGCGCATCATCATTTTCGAGTCGAGAAATCCAGCAAGGATAACCACACCTCGACCGATGTTCTGGCGCTCGGCGAAAAAGAGCGGCTTGAAGAGATCGCCCGTATGCTGGGTGGAATCAATATCACCGAGCAGACACGCGCACATGCCAGCGAAATGATCGCGACCCAGGAATAAAATTCACCGATTACTTAAGTTTCTTTTTGTCTTCGAAGTGACCGTATAGAACCATCGTATGTTCGGTAATGGTAAATCCGTATTTTGTGGCAATTTCACGTTGCCGCTGTTCGATGATTTCGTCATAGAATTCAACAACTCGGCCACTTGAAATATCGACCAGGTGATCGTGATGTTCACCATCATTGACTTCGAAGACAGCATGTCCTCCATCAAAATGGTGCCGCGTAACCAGACCGGCCTGTTCGAACTGGGTTAACACCCGATATACGGTTGCGAGCGCGATTTCCTCGCCTGAGTCGAGCAGCATTTTGTAGATATCTTCTGCTTTTAAATGGCGATCTTCTGAACTTTCCAGCAGTTCAAGAATCTTCATTCGTGGCAGGGTAACTTTCAGCCCCGCATTTTTGATATCGGCCAGTTCCATACAAAACTCTCTATTGATTGCAGCAATCCGATCAGAGCAGTATTATCGCGCTATTACAAAGCCCCCGGAATTATGAAACTACAATTATCGCGAACGATTTTTTTAATGGCTGCCATTATAGCATTGTCAGCCTGCGTCTATCGACAGGATATCCTGCAGGGCAATCGCATTAATCTAGATACGGTTAGTCAGCTTGAAATTGGAATGTCCAGAAACCAGGTTGAGTTTTTGCTGGGCTCGCCGGCATTTGTGGGGCCTTACCAACCGGATCAGTGGCACTACGTGTACTACTTCAAAAACGGTGAAACCAGCGTTATCGAAAAAAGTGTGATGACGCTGACTTTCAGCGGAGATTTACTTCAGTCGATCGAAGGTGATCTCACTCCGGGTTGAGCGCTCCGCCCCCTTTCCCCGTTTTCAAACCTTTGGCAGCCCGCTGTCGCCGGACTTCCTTCGGGTCTGCTATCAATGGTCGGTAGATTTCAATGCGATCGCCATCGGATAGTTCAAAATCGTCAGCCACGGATTTACCGAAAACACCGAGATCGCAGTGCTCAGGATCAATTTCGGGGAAATACTGTTCGATGCCGGAAACCCTGATAACGGCACGTACAGCCGTGCCGAAATCAACTTCGCATGCCAGAATGATCTGCTTTTCCGGGGTTGCATAGGCAACTTCAATCAGATGTTTGGCGTTCATGTATTATCCGGGCACGTTTACAAAAAGAATCGACCATGGTGTTTGCAATGCGACTGAATGCCGGTTTCAAAATCCTCGCTGCAAGACCTTGTTTAACTTCAAAATTCAATGACAACTCGATTTTACAGGCATCTTCCGCGATGGCTACAAATTGCCATTGCCCGTCAAGCGATTCAAACGGACCATCAAGTAATGTCATTTCAATCGATTGGCCGGGTACGATGTTGTTGCGGGTTCTGAACCACTGATTCAAACCGGACATCTGCATTTGTATCGATGCTTCCATTAAGTGGTCATTCTGGTGATGAATCTCAACTCTACCGCACCAGGGCAAAAATTCCGGATATGCGGCGACATCGTTGACAATATCAAACATCAATTGTGCATTAAAAGGCATTAACGCACTACGATTAACCTGGGTCATTCAAGTGATCCCATTCAAATGACTCCAAACGATGCTAGCAGAACAATAATCAGTAGTACCGGTGCAATATATCGAACCAGGTAATTCCAGCTTTCAAACCAGTACATGCGAGAAAGCTTGAGTTCCTTGTGGCTCACTTCGCGAGGAATGACCCAGGCGACAAACAGGCAGATGAATAATGCCGCAAATGGTTGAATTAAATGACTCGAGATAAATACCAGTACGTCATTAAAGCCGGCATTGTTAACCAGGCGGACAGCTTCGTCACCGAAAAACAACGCAACCGTAAATCCGTCACCGTTCCAGACTCCCTGTGCCAGGACGACGCCAAGGCCAAATACCCAGACTCCTGTAGCGATAAAAACTGCGGCTCGCAACCGACTGATTTCGAACTTTCGCTGCAGATACATAAGCGGGGCTTCGAACAGCGCAACCGAAGTTGTCAGCGCTGCAATGGTCATCAACAGAAAGAAAAGCGTGCCGAACAATTCCCCCGATACAAATTGGTTCATGATTACCGGTATTGTCTGAAATATGAACTGGCCGGAGCTGGCAGGAAGCTGACCTGCGGAAATCATTAAGGCATTGATCGACAGCCCGACAAAAATCGAAAACACAAGATCAACGGTGACAATTAACGCCGCCGAATAACCAATCGAGATTTCACCCGGCAGATAGCGACCATAGGCCATCATTACGCCAATCCCAAGCGCCATGGTGTAAAAAGCACGTTGTAGTGCCAGGATAGGAGTTTGCGAATCGATAGCGCTAAAATCAGCATTCAGGACGGCACGGATACTGCCGTCCATTCCCGACGATGCCAGTGCCAGAATCAAGCTAATGACGAGCAAAAACACCATTAAGGGCACCAGCACCAGAGTTACGCGCTCAACTCCCTGCTTGAATGGTTGGGAGCAAATGCCGAACAGCAAAACAACAAATAACGTATGCCACAAGGCCATGCGTTCGCTATTCGAAGTGAATTCGTCAAACCACTGACCTGCCTGTCCCAGGTCGGCCTGGTCCAGTACTCCGACCGCAGAATGCACGGTGTAAGCCATCGACCATCCTGCTATTACACTGAGAGATGCAATAATAAAAAAAGCCGCCAGCATTGAGCTCAGACCCACCAGTTTCCAGTAAACCGAGGCTTTGTGCTGATCCGACAACACCTGTAGACAGGCAGCAGGGTCGCTCCTGGTCAGCCTGCCGAGCATTAACTCTGCCATCAACAGTGGTAGGCCGAGTACAAAAAGAAACAGGATATACAGCAGCAGGAACGCGCCCCCGCCATTTTCAGCAACGAGTATTGGAAAGGTAAGAAATTCATTCAAACTGAGCGTCGCACCGGCGGCAACGATCACGAAAGCCGATTGCGATCTCCAGTTCACTTCACTTGCGTTCGCGCTCACGGGTAACGCTGGCTCAATGGAAAAATCGACATCGTCGAATAAATGCAGTTAAGTTAATATAAAACATAAATTTTTCATATAGTTACAAAGAGTTTCTCAAGTGATTAGTCACTACTCGTATCATTCGTTGACCGCTTCACCGAAGCGCAACAATTAAGTATAGACGCTAGCCCCCATTTCCCACCAGCCTTCTACTGCGACAGCGCTATGCCGCACCCAGCATGACTTTAACTCGGTCAGAGCGCTCGACATAGTGACGACTATGCCCGCGCACTCTTCGGTCGCTAAAGTCATGCTGGGCACAGCCTTTCGCCGTCTCGCTAAGAAAGCTGGTGAGAAATGCGGGCTAGTCGAATACGCGCTCGTCGTCAGCACGCCTGATGTCCTGAAATGCGGTAATTTCCCACGGGCGAATAGCCATCATCAGGCTGGTGCCAAAGCGTCGGTTCAGCGGTAAGGATTCCGAGTCGGCATTCATGTCATTCATTTCCTTGGACAGGTGTTGCAGCTTTTTAATCAATTCAGCATTAGCCGCTGTGGAAATCATACCGGATACGAAAACTCTGAACTCTCCTGGGCCGTTAAACGAAGAATTCAAGAACTCAAGTTGTACCCTGCTTTCAAAAAACTGCTGAATCGGGCCGTTTGGCAACCATTCGAAA